>CAZBRY010000208.1:0-4108 GCA_964494285.1 uncultured Lachnospiraceae bacterium | reverse complement strand
CTCGGAAGCTTTTTCTGCTTCGATCGTGATGTCAAATTGAATATTTTTCATCATACAAGAGGCAGAAAATAGGCAGATATCCCGCTCAAACAGACGATAAATTGTTATTTCCTTTCCTTCGTTTGATAATATAAAAATCCGAAGCTGTCCTGAACGGACGATAAGGAGCCCTACACAGTCGGTTTCCCCGTTGTGCAGCAGTGTTCCCTTGGGAGCAGCTCGTTTCACAGCGGAAGTAAGCAGTAAATTCTGTTCCCCAGCTGACAGCTTACTCCAGATGGGGAAATATTGTTCAATTCCCATGATGTCCCCCCCTTTTATGTCGATAATATAATTATACTTTATTTGCGGCAGATGTCAATTGTGCCACTTTGTTGGCATATAAAGAAAGTATATAAAGAAGATAGGAATTGGGACCGAGATGGTATATAATAGGAATAAGGCAGTGGCGTACGCGCATAAATGGGCGTTTGGCAGGAACCCGGTGTTTTACGATTTTTCTAAAATAGGAGGCGACTGTACGAATTTTATATCACAATGCCTCTACGCCGGCGGTGCGCCTATGAATCATAAAAAATATCTGGGGTGGTATTACAATTCACCCGGCAGCCGTGCACCGGCATGGAGCAGCGCGCATTATTTATATCGTTTTCTTATTTCGAATAGTGGGATCGGTCCTAGGGGAATGCCGATTTCTTTAAGTGAAATCCAGATTGCGGATGTGATCCAGCTTTCCTTTGACGGAAATAGGTATACCCATTCTTTGCTTGTGGTAGCGGTGGGGAATCCGGTAAACGAGGACACGGTTTTGATTGCGACCCATACTGACGACAGTGATTTTCGGCCGCTATTTTCCTATAAAAGAAAAATCGAATACCGATGCATGAAAATCAGTGTTCCATGAAATCATAAAGATAGTTGCTGATGAACAGGTTCATTTAAAATAAGAAATTGGAGGGATGAAGGATGAAAAAAGACTTTTTAGAATCGATGAAGGACAGGCGTTCTTATTATGGGATTAGCAAGGAAGCTGTTGTTTCGGACGAGAGAATCATAGAAATTGTCAATCATGTGATAAAGTATACGCCATCGGCATTCAACTCCCAGAGTGTGGGGATTGTTTTGCTGTTAGGCGAACAGCATGATCGGTTGTGGGAGATTACGATGGAGGCACTGAGAGAAGTTGTGCCCGCAGAGAGTTTTGGGAACACAAAAAATAAAATAAATTCATTTAAGGATGGATATGGAACAGTGCTGTTTTTTGATGATATCGACGTGGTAAAGGCACTACAGGAGCAGTTTGCGCTTTATAAAGATAACTTTCCGGTATGGGCGCAGCAGGCGAACGGCATGAATCAGTTCGCGCTCTGGACCGCATTGGAGATAGAGGGCTTTGGCGCTTCGCTGCAGCATTATAACGAGTTAATCGAGGAATCCGTAAAAAAGGAGTGGGAGCTTCCTGCTTCATGGAAGCTGATCGCGCAAATGCCGTTTGGAAAGCCGACGGCACAGCCGGATGAGAAGGAATTCAAACCGCTTGAGGAGCGCGTGAAAGTGTTTCGATAAGTAACAGAATGGGGCGTCCCTAAAGTGGGCGCCCCATTTTAATGGTAGAGAGTCTAATGGATACACATTCTATAAGGCAAATATATTAATCATCTTTACAACAGTCTCCGTGGCAGACGCAGTTTCCGAAAAGCTCCAGCTTGCTTTGGAGTATGGTTTCAAGCTGCGTGACGGAACCAATCATATTTCCGACAGAATAGTTGATTTCGATCATTTCATTTTCTGTAAAATCCAAATCTTTGGCGCGCTGGATCTTTTTCCCTTCGGCATTTAAGATTGCAGCAATAGAAGCCTGCTCCAAAGCGACCGAACTAATTAAATCGGTGATTGCCTGGTGGCGGGGATCGTTTTTGCAGACTTTTACGGTGATTTCTTTTCTTGCGGTCTGACCGCGTTTGTCCATGACCTCATATATGACGGTATAGAAACCGGGATGTTCCGTATCAACCGTATTTTCAATGATCATGATATCGTCAGTAAGGTCAGTGCCAAGGCAGTCCGTCGCCGTAACGCCGCGCATCGGATCAAACGGTGCGTTGACGTGGATGCATCTATCGGATGCGCTGATAATGGGCGGATCACATAGTTCTGAAAAGAGACCTGCGTCAATATCGAGAATTTGCTGGCTGCCTGAGATCGTGATCAGGGCAGTCAATCCCGTGGAAGGATTTGGCTTGCTGCCGTTTGGCTGATCGGCGCGCTGTATAGTCAGAACATAGGTGTCAAGCGGGATAAACTTTACCTGGTAAATACCGGCCGCAAGACCGGTAAATAAATAGTAGCCGGGGCTGCCGGAGGCGTTGTTTGCCGTAACAGTAGAGGCAAGCAGTGTCCCACTTTCTGAATAAAGTTCAACAGTTACGCCGTTGATGCCGGGTTCGGACGGGTCATATAATCCGTTACGATTTAAGTCTTCCCAGACAAAATCGCCGATCATGCCGAGAAGGGGCGAAGCAATTGTTACGGGAACCCGGTTTGGCTCTGTGGGGAGCAACGGCACAGTGGCTCCGCTTTCTACTTTATTGGCGCGTACCGCATAGGAATTATAGGCGATTCTTCCTGTGATAATGTTGACAGGAGCTTTTGCACCAAAATCAATCAGCAGGCGGTCATAAGGTTTTAGGAGGACAGAAGGACCGGTTGTCACCCGGATAGAACGCAGCGTTGTAATATCCGGCGGCGGAACAAGACTAAAGTCTCCGACGCCGATCGGATTTCCGAGCTGATCAAAGCGTTTTGGGTCGTTGCTTGTCGAATACTCGATGGTGATATCGGGGTCGGGATCGACCGGATTACCAAGAATATTTATAATTGTGGCTGTTACTGTTGAGGTCGCATATACATCAAACTGAGAACCCCTTTGCTGATCGGTCAGTATGACACCGGTATCGCCGATATATGGAAGGATATCTACAATTTCGATGTCTCTTAAATCAAGCTCCTGATTGTTGGTCACCTGCAGGCGGTAGTCTATATTGCCGCCCTGTACGGTAGTGCCGCTGGAGGTATATTCCAGATCTCGTTCCCCTTTTACGCGTTTGACCAATGAAAATTCAGAGGTAGTTAAAACGACTCCGCTCAGTTCGGACGAGGACAGTCGATCGGTTGTAGTATAGCCGTCGCCATCCATATCCAGGGGATCATCTACTTCTCGGTCTACAAAGACGGCATCTTTGCCCGGCATTCCCTCATAGGCTTTGTTGGTAAAGGTGTTTGGCGCATCAATTTCCACAAAGGCCTTAAAGATCACTTCGACACTGCCGCCGTATGGAAGAATGAAAGAGAAGTGCCAGCGCAGCAGCGTCTGTCCTGTACCCGCGAAATCAGGGAGAATCTCTGTTGCGGGGATTGGAATCGGGAAACCGGGCTGTCTGGAATCATAGGTAATTCCGGTCATGTTATTGTAATATTTAAAGTAAGCACTATTTGCAAGATATCTCAGACCGTTCGGCATCAGATCTATGAGGATCGGCTCGATTGTCATTGTGTTACGCGCAGATGCTTTTAGGTGGACATCGAATTCTTCGGTCGGGTGATAAGCGGCGAGCGATGGATCAAAGGTTTTTACGATGGAAAGATCCGATGCTCCGCTTACGAGTACGCTCCAGGACGCTGTCCGCGAAATGCTGCCTGACGTTGCCGTTGCGCTGTTTGTAAGGCGTTCGCCCAAAACAGCGGTTTCATTTGTAAAGCCGAAAATCGACAGTACATGAGAAGAACCGTTTGGATTCAGACTTTGCGCTTCCAGCTTTATTTTGGCGATCCTGTCTCCTGCCGGAATGTAGGGAGTCAGATCTGTCAGCGGCTGAGAACCGCTTGGCACATTGTGAACGATATCAATATAGCTTGCCGGGGCGGAGTCGAGCGCAATGGAAATGCTGTAGTTTACGAGTCCGGTACTTGCTGTCAGCTGGTAATGATCAACGTCCATCTGACCGGGAATTGTATCCTCAAGTACATAGTTGTTTAATATCATATCTCCTGTCGCATTTGAATTATTGACGCGAAAGCTGATCGGAGCGCCTGCGATCGTAGTGCGGGG
>CAZBRY010000207.1:0-4115 GCA_964494285.1 uncultured Lachnospiraceae bacterium | reverse complement strand
GACCATGGTAACATCCTTATTAGGATGCGGCTCAACGGCGGCAGAGACTCCTGCGGCGGACGCACCGGCAGCTGAAGCGGCTCCGGCAGAAGATGCCGGCACGGATGCGGCAGAAGCAGCAGCTCCGGCAGCAGGAGACAGCACCCTGACAGTTTGGTGCTGGGATCCGGCATTCAACATGTATTCGATGGAACAGGCGGCAGAGGTTTACAAGCAGACAAATCCCGATTTTGTATTAAACGTTGTTGAGACGCCTTGGGCAGATGTGCAGACGAAGTTGACAACGGCAGCTACTTCAGGGGATTTAAGCACCCTTCCTGACATTTTTCTGATGCAGGATAACGCATTTCAGAAAAATGTTATCAGCTATCCGGATGCATTTTTGGATCTGACAAGCACGGGAATTGACTTTGCTCAGTTTGGTGCTTCCAAGGTTGCTTATTCCAAGGTAGAAGGCAAGAACTTTGGGGTGCCGTTTGATAACGGCGCAGTCATCGGCTGCTACAGAACGGATATCCTTGAGCAGGCAGGCTACACGGTTGAAGATCTGACCGATATCACCTGGTCCAAATACATTGAAATTGGTAAGGATGTTCTTGCAAAAACAGGCAAGCCGTTACTTTCCTGCCAGGCAGGTGAGTCGGATGTCATCATGATGATGCTGCAGTCGGCAGGCAGTTCTCTGTTTGATGCAGAAGGAAATCCGGACATGGTTGACAACGATATTTTAAAAGAGGTTATGAGTGTTTACGCAGAGCTTGTTTCCACAGGCGTATGTGTTGAAGTAAACGACTGGGATCAGTATGTGGGTTCCATTAACAACGAAACAGTTTCAGGCACAATCAACGGTTGCTGGATTATGGCTTCCATCCAGTCCGTGCCGGAGCAGTCCGGCAAGTGGGCAGTTACCAATATGCCAAAGCTTGACAAGGTGGCATCGGCTACGAATTATTCCAACAACGGCGGTTCCAGCTGGGCAGTCACTACGAATTGCAAGAACACAGAGTTAGCGGCAGACTTTCTTTCTAAGACCTTTGCAGGCAGTGTGGAATTCTATGAGACAATTCTTCCGAGCTCAGGCGCACTTGCAACGTATTTGCCGGCTGCAGATTCTACAGTCTATGCAGAGCCTCAGGAGTTCTTTGGTGGGGATGCAGTATTTGCAAAGATCACAGAATTTGCCGGAAAGGTTCCGAGCAACAACACTGGTGTGTACTATTATGAAGCAAGAGATGCGATTGCAGTAGCCATCACGAACGTGGTAGCAGGTGCGGACATTAACGCTGAACTTCAGACAGCACAGGATACGGTAAGCTTTGCAATGGGCAGATAAAAGTCGTCAACAATAGAGCAATTTGATAGGGGGACTTCTTTTAAGGAGTTCCCCTATATTATAAAACGGGGGTAATTTTATGGACCGGACAAAGAAGAGGCATTTAAGCTTAAGCAAAAAACAAAACCTGACAGGTTGGGTATTCTTGGCACCGGCGGCAGTTCTGATTGCGGCGATGAGCTTCTATCCGATGGTAAAGGCGATGTTTTTATCCTTTAAAACCGGCATCGGCATCAATATGACATGGACGGGAATTACCAATTACACGCGCATGTTTAAGGACGCCATATTTATGCAGGCATTAAAAAACAACTTTTTATATCTGATCATTCAAGTGCCGATCATGCTGCTTTTGGCGCTGGCGCTTGCATCGATGCTTAACAATAAGCATTTGCGGTTCAAGGGAGTTTTCCGGACAGCAATCTTTCTTCCGTGTGCGACCTCCCTCGTTTCATACTCAATCATATTCCGCTCATTATTTGCGGTAGACGGATTTGTAAATACCATCCTGATTAAACTTGGGATTTTGCATACAGGCTATAACTTCCTAACCTTTCCAACAAGTGCACGCATCATCGTTATTATCGCATTGATCTGGCGCTGGACGGGTTATAACATGGTTTTTTATTTATCGGGACTTCAGAATATTGAATATTCGGTTTATGAGGCAGCCAAAATCGATGGCGCTTCGGCATTCCAGTCCTTCTTTAGAATCACCGTTCCTCTTTTGAAGCCGACGATCCTATTAACGGCAATTATGTCAACTAACGGCACACTGCAGCTCTTTGACGAGTCCTATAACCTGACATACGGAGGGCCGGCTAACGCAACGATTACAATGTCTCACTATATCTACAATATGTCGTTTAAATATGTACCAAACTTTGGCTACTCGGCGGCGATGTCGTACTTGATCCTGATTCTTGTAGGCACACTGGCATTTATTCAGATGAAAGTAGGTGATAAGCGTGATTAAATTTAAAGGAGCATTTCAATACATCCTATTGACGGTCGTCTCTCTGCTTTCGGTTTTCCCTATTTTGTGGATGGCAATTTCGGCGACGAATACGAGCAAGGACGTTGTAGCGGGCAGGATGACGCCCGGTATCTATTTGATTGAGAATTTTAAGAATCTTGCCGCTTCTCAGAATGTCGGCGGAGCGATGTTGAAATATTCAATCATACTGACGTTGCTTTCGCTGCTGATCTGCTCGCTTGCGGGCTATGGATTTGAAATCTTCCATGACAGAGGAAAGGATGTGGTCATGTCCGTCATCCTACTTGCGATGATGGTTCCGTTTGCGGCGACGATGATCCCTCTGTTTCAAATGTTTTCAAAAGCCGGCTGGCTGAACTCCACAATGGGTTTTATTCTTCCGACAATATCAACTCCGTTCTTGATCATGCTGTTTCGACAGAGCGCACGCTCTTTTCCGCATGACATTATGGAGGCGGCGAGGATTGATGGTGTGAGTGAGATCGGAATTTTCTTTAAAATGTTTTTCCCGACGATGCGATCCACCTATGCGGCGGCGATGACGATTACTTTTATGAATGCATGGAATTCTTATTTGTGGCCAAAGGTGATTATGACGGATGATAAAAGTATTACGATGCCGATGCTGGTCGCAAATTTAAAGGCGGGTTATACCACGGACTATGGGATGCTGATGCTTGGCGTTCTTCTTTGCAGCATTCCGACCGTTATCATTTTCTTCGTTTTACAGAAAAGCTTTGCAGAAGGCATTACGGGAGCGGTAAAATAATAGAGCTGTTTAGTATAATTATGAATTGAGGTGTGAGTATGAACGTATTTGATTACGCTAAAATAAAGGACCCCACATTTTTTCAGGAAAACAGGCTTGCGGCACACTCTGACCATTGCTTTTATCGGAATATGGAGGAGCTTGAGCAGGGGGAGAGCAGCTTCCGTTACTCGCTGAACGGGCTGTGGAAATTTTCCTATTCGAAAAATATAGAAAGTGCGCCGGCGGGCTTTGAGACGGCGGAGTTTGACTGTAAGGGATGGGATGAGATCCGCGTGCCTGCGCATATTCAGATGGAGGGTTACGATGCACCACAATATGTGAATGTCCAATATCCATGGGATGGACGCGCAGCAATTGAGCCGGGAGAAATTCCGACTGATTTTAATCCGACTGCAACCTATGTAAAATATTTTATGCTGCCTGATGGTTTTGACACAGAGCGCACCTATATTTCGTTTCAAGGCGTGGAAAGTGGGATGGCGCTATGGCTAAATGGCTATTATGTGGGCTATGGGGAGGACAGCTTTACTCCGTCGGAGTTTGATTTGAGCCCTTATCTTAAGACAGGGGAAAATAAGCTTGCGGTACAGGTGTATAAGTGGACGGCAGGCAGCTGGTGTGAGGATCAGGATTTTTTCAGGTTCTCCGGCATTTTCAGAAATGTTTTTCTCTATACGGTACCCAAAAAACATATTTGGGATTTAAAGGTTGTGACGGATCTCAAGGAAGAGTTCTCGAAAGCGAAATTGTGTTTGTCGTTACAGACATCGGGCTCAATGAAAGCGCGTTTTGTTTTGTAAATACGAGCGGCGGCGAGATGCTGACGGCAATCGAAGAAAGGCTGGAAACGGCCGCGTATGTGGAAATGCATGTGGAGGAGCCTCTTTTATGGAGCGCAGAGCAGCCGGTATTATATACACTCCTGATCGAAGTACTTGATGAAAATGGTGAGGCTTTGGAAATTGTTTCCCAGCCGGTCGGCTTCCGCAAGTTTGAAATGAAAAATCATATGA
>CAZBRY010000206.1:0-4150 GCA_964494285.1 uncultured Lachnospiraceae bacterium | reverse complement strand
GCATCCCATGATCGGATGCAGAGCTTCTTGTTTTATACTTCCCTTTCAATCAATGAACATGTAGCAGATGATGAGATTTCTCCGACAGCGGCTCCCCGAAAAACTCCTCATACAGCCGCTGTATCGTAGGATTCTCGTGGGAATACCTGAGAGGTCTTTTTTCATCCAGCTCGTATAATATTGACGCCCGGCCATGCGTCATCTCCATGTCCTCCCAGATCGGCTGACCGCCGCCGCCCACGCAGCCGCCGGGGCAGGCCATGACTTCCACAAAATCATATTCAACCTTTTTTCTTAGAATATCTTCCATCAAAAGCCGGGCATTTTTAAGTCCGCTTACGGTACACGTGCGAACCGGAACTCCATTCACATCATAAACAGCTTCCTTGCGCCCTGCTTCTCCGCGCACTTGAACAAAGCTGTCGACAGCGGGATTTTCCCCCGTCAAAGCATATACGGCCGTGCGCAGCGCAGCCTCCATCACCCCGCCGGTGGTGCCGAAGAGAATACCGGCTCCTGTACTTTCCGAAAGCGGGGAATCAAATTCCATTTCTTCCAACAGCTCAGGCATAATATGTTCCGCCGTGAGAAGTCGTGTCAGCTCCCTTGTCGTCAGAACAAGATCCACATCCGGTCCCGTTTCGGTCACATCCATTCCCGGCAGCGCAGCTTCTCCTTTTTTCGCTATGCAGGGCATAATAGAAATACAGCATAGATCGGCAGGAGAAACGTTCAGCTTTTGAGCAAAATAAGTCTTGGTCACCGCACCAAACATCTGCTGCGGGGATTTTGCAGTCGAAAGCCTGTCGGACAGATTGGGATATTGGCTCTTTAAAAAACGCACCCAGGCCGGACAGCAAGACGTGAACATAGGAAATCCGCTTTCCTTGATTTCCGGCAGGCGTTTGAGCAGTTCATTTCCTTCCTCCATTATTGTAAGATCAGCCGTGAAATTCGTATCAAATACATAATCAAAACCCACCTGCTTCAACGCCGCCACCATTCTTTTCTCCGTCGCAGTACCGACCGGAAGTCCCAATGACTCCCCCCACGCAGTACGCACTGCGGGAGCCACCTGTACTACCGTAATTTTTTCCGGATCAGCCAAAATATCAAATACTCTGGGGATGTCATTTCGCTCGCGCAGCGCGCCGGTAGGACAATGGGTAACGCACTGACCGCACATGCTGCAATCGGATTCCTCAATATTATGATGTCCTGATACATCCACCGTCGTGTGGGAACCGGTATTTTGCACATCCCAAATATGTAAATCCTGAATCTTATCACAAACCTGTACACAACGCATACATTTGATACATTTCTTAAAATCCCGAATCAGAGGAAAGTCCTGATTCCAAGGCGCATCCTCCACCAGCTTCGGATAGGGAATCTCGGTAAGTCCCAGATCAGTGGACATCTTCTGCAGGCTGCAGTTGCCGCTTCTGACGCAGGTTGCACAATGACAGTCATGCTGGGAAAGAATGAGTTCCACATTGGTTTTCCTGACCGATCGTACTTTAGGAGAATTGGTATGGATCACCATGCCTTGCTCCACAGGATTGTTGCAGGCAGTCATGAGTTTTCCTTTTCCCTGCATTTCCACTACACAGACTTTACAGGCGCTGATTTCATTAATTCCTTCCAGATAACATAAATGGGGAATCATAATCCCAGCGGAAGCCGCCGCTTTCATGATCGTAGTGCCTTCCTCCACACAAATATCCATGTTGTCTATTTTTAAATTTACCATATCGCAGCCCGACCTCCTTTCAGGTTCCCATATCCATAATGGTCACAGCGCAGACATCTGCCCGCCTCCTGCGCCGCTTCCTGTTCAGTCATGGTGCGTTCAATCTCACCAAAGTCGTTCCTGCGATTCATTGCTTCACGCTCCCGCAAATTGATCCTGCCGCATGGTTCCTTGTCCTCATAATTTACTTGCGGAATTTCCACATCGCAGCTGATTGTATGATAAAAACCCAAATATTCATCGATATTTGCCGCAGCAACCTTCCCTGCCGCAATAGCCCGAATGACGGTGGCAGGACCGGTAACACAGTCGCCTCCGGCAAAGACGCCGGGGACATCATGGAAGCCGCTTTCACTCAAAGCATCGATGACCCCTCTCTTTACGGGAACACCGGATTCCTCAAAATGAAGAGCCTCAATCCCCTGACCGATAGCAACTACTACGATATCACAGGGGATTCGTTCTATTTCCCTGTTTGCTCTGATCGGACGGGCTCGTCCCCACGCGTCGATCGGTCCGATGATTTGAGGCGCAATCCAAATGGCGCAGACCCTCCCATCCGGATCAGCTTCGATTTTGATAGGTGCATTGAGCGAATAAAGTTCTGCCCCCTCAGCGATAGCACCTTCCACCTCTTCGGGAAGGGCGGTCATATCCTCCTGTCTCCTCCGATAAGCAATCCCCACCCGGTCGGCACCCAACCGGATGGCAGAACGGGTACAGTCCATCGCAACATTGCCACCGCCAATAATAATGACGTGCTTGCCGGTAAAGTCGGGAGGATTATTTTCACCGATGCTTCGAAGCATTTCTACAGCAGAAATGACGCCCTCGTATTCTTCCCCTTCAATGCCGATCTTCTTATCTGTATGCGCTCCGATAGCAATATAAACCGCATCGTATTCTTTTCTCAGCTGATCAAGCAAAAGTGCATTGGCTTCCTTCCCTACTTTTTTCCGCATATGTACTTCCACACCTGTGGAAAGGATCGCCTCAATGTCTTCGTCCAGACGCTCTCTCGGAAACCGGTAACTGGGAATGCCATACCGCAGCATGCCGCCCAGTTTTTCCTTTTCTTCAAACACTACGGCATGGTGTCCCATAAGCTCCAAATAATAAGCTGCTGAAAGTCCGCCGGGACCTCCGCCTATAATCGCCACCTTTTTACCCGTGGACGGAGCTTTATCAGGAACGGGAACGGTATTGGCGCGCGCATTGTCAACCGCCATACGTTTCATACCGCGAATGTTGACAGAACTGTCAATCATATTGCGGCGGCAGCGGGCTTCACAAGGATGCTCGCAAATCAAGGCACAGGCAGTGGGAAATGGATTGTCCTTACGGATCAAGGTTACCGCATCGGCATACCTTTTTTCTCCTACGAGAGCAATATATCCGGGAATATCCACACCGGCCGGACATAAAGCTACACAGGGAACAGGCTGGGTAATACCGTAAGAGCATTTTCCATGCTCTATATGATAAATATAATCTTCACGGAATCCTTTCAAACCCGCCAACACCATGCCTGCCGCCTCATAGCCAATAGCGCAGTCCGCGGAATCGGCAATGCTTTGGGCAGTTTTCTGCATCAGATCCAACGTTGCCGCAGTCGCACGGTTTTCCAATACATCCTCCAACATTTTCGTGAGCTGCAGCAATCCTACACGACAGGGAACACACTTACCACAAGTCTGTGCATGACAAATCCTCAGAAAGGAGAGTTGCAGATCCACTGGACATAGTCCCGGAGGACTGGCAACAATATGTCGTTCCAGATCTTTGTACAATCGTTCCACCGTAAGCTGCGCCTGATTAGGGGTACTGATTTTTAATCGGCTCATAGTATCATCCCTCGTATTATCATAGTAGTAATATTTATAGTCCCTCTCCAGAGACTTTCATACCATACTTTTTCAGATGCTGCAGATCAATTTTTTTTATCATGAAATAAGACAGTCAGCCACGCGCCCGCCATAATAAAGAAATCCGATAAATTAAATACAATATTTTGAAGCCTCTTCCATTTTACATGAAAGCTTACATAATCGACGACATAGCCGCGCTTGATCCGATCCAGCGTATTGCTGAGTGCACCGCCAATCAAAAAAGAAAATCCAAGCTTCTCCATCCTGCTTTTGTCCCTGTCGGTAAACGTATCGATACCGAGTAGCACAAGAAAGACAGTCAGTCCTGCTGAAATGGCCGCCATGAGTTTTTGATGCCCATCAAATAAATTCAGCATGACCCCCTTATTATGATGCTTTCTAAGGAGCAGCCGATCGCCCCAAATGTGTTTCACACTGCTCGACCAATTATGTCTTTCCACCTCATATTTAACCTTACTGTCGGCTCCAAACAGCAAAATTGAAATCAGACTGTATAACATAGGCTATT
>CAZBRY010000205.1:0-4152 GCA_964494285.1 uncultured Lachnospiraceae bacterium | reverse complement strand
ATATCCGCCCAAAATCCTACTGTCGAAGAAAAATCCTCCCACATTCCCTTATATTTCCAAACGCTTTCCTTGCACTTTGTGATGAACGGATCAAGACCATATTCCTCAATCTGCTCCTTGCCGTCAAGCCCGAGCAGCTTTTCCACCTCCAGCTCAACCGGCAGTCCATGCGTGTCCCAGCCCGCCTTTCTCGGAACAAGGTAACCCTTCATCGTCCGGTATCTCGGAATCATATCCTTAATCACGCGTGTCAGCACATGGCCAATATGCGGCTTTCCGTTAGCAGTAGGCGGCCCATCGTAAAAGGTATACGTTTCGCAGCCTTCCCTATTTTGCATGCTCTTTTCAAAAATTTTATTTTCTTCCCAAAACTTCTCGACTTCTTTTTCTCTCTCCACAAAACCTAAATCTGTAGATACCTTTTTATACATGCTCTTCATCCTTTCTTTCTTAAAATCAAAAGTCCCCGCCCTTTCGCAAAAGGACGGGGATTCAATTTCCCGTTATACCACCTGTTACAAACATACTCAGCGCTGTGCTTTATATGCGTTTCCTTAACGGGGAAATGCCGCCGGAGTCTACTCGTCTTCTTTCGATCCGGAACTCGGAAGTGATCTTCAGCTGCATCCTACTCGCTTCAGGCTCTCACCTACCCTGACTCGCTTTGCCTTTCCGATGCCGTCTACTGTCTTCGTCAAAGTCTTTTCTCTTTCTGTGCCCCATTATAAGGCGATTGAAACAACTATGTCAAGCAAATTCCGGTATTTCCTATTTTTTTATTCTACGTTTTATTGCATAAATAATCAATCTTTTTATGTTGTAAAATCAAAATAAAACATCTATACTAATAGAAATATTGTTTGTATACAAATTATACCATCCGAAAAGGGGGTCCATGGACACATGTATTATGAAAATCTAACATTACTCACTGATTTATATGAATTAACAATGATGCAGGGCTATTTTAAAAACAAGAATAGCAACCAGACCGTGATCTTTGATATGTTCTACCGCAGTAATCCTTTGGAAAATGGGTATGCGATTGCGGCCGGTTTAGAGCAGCTTATTTCCTACATTAAGGGTTTGCGGTTTTCCGAAGAAGATATTTCCTATTTACGGAGCCTTCGGATTTTCGACGAAGATTTTTTAGATTATTTAAAAGACTTTAAATTTTCCGGTGATATTGATTCCATTCCGGAGGGAACGGTCATTTTTCCGCGCGAGCCAATTGTCAAGGTCATCGCTCCTATCATGGAAGCACAGCTTGTGGAAACGGCCATCCTTAATATCATCAACCACCAGTGCCTCATTGCCACAAAAACCGCACGCGTTGTGCACGCTGCAAAAGGGGACGGAGTCATGGAATTCGGGCTCCGTCGTGCGCAGGGCCCCGATGCCGGCATTTACGGCGCAAGGGCAGCTATGATCGGCGGTTGTGTCGGCACAAGTAACGTGCTGGCAGGACAATTGTTTGATGTACCAGTCAAGGGCACGCATGCACACAGCTGGATTATGAGCTTCCCAGATGAATATACGGCCTTTAAGGCATATTCCGATCTATACCCATCTGCCTGTATTTTGCTTGTAGATACGTATGATACGTTAAAGTCCGGTATGCCGAATGCAATCCGCGTCTTTACCGAAATGCGGGAAGCAGGTATTCCGCTTACGTTTTATGGCATCCGCATGGACAGCGGTGATCTCGCTTATTTATCCAAAAAGGTACGGAAAATGCTCGATGATGCCGGTTTCTTTGATGCTGTCATCTCCGCCTCCAATGATCTGGATGAGTTTCTCATTGACAGCTTGAAAGCGCAGGGTGCCAAAATTACCTCCTGGGGCGTCGGTACAAACCTGATTACATCCAAAGACTGGCCTGCCTTCGGCGGTGTTTACAAGCTGGCTGCCGTGATGGGCAAAGAGGGGACGTTTATTCCGAAAATCAAGCTATCCGAGAATACCGAGAAAATCACAAATCCCGGCAATAAGAAAATCTACCGCATTTATGAAAAGGCTTCCCACAAGATCAAGGCTGACCTAATCTGTTTGGAGGAGGAACAGCTCAGCGAGAATGAGTCACTGCTTCTCTTTGATCCGTCCGAGCCATGGAAAAAAACGAAACTTAAGCCAGGCAGTTTCACAGTTCGCGAGCTGATGATTCCTGTATTTCGAGGCGGTAAATGTGTCTATACCTCCCCGAAGGTCATGGATATCCGTGCCTATTGCATGGAAGAACTGGATACGCTTTGGGAGGAAACAAAGCGCCTCATCAATCCGCACCAGATTTACGTCGACCTTTCCAAAAAGCTCTACGATATGAAAATTTCCCTGTTAGATGAAATGAGCTCAATTGAGTAATTTTGTTTGAAAAGTTTTCAAAACCCGTATCGGCGGCCCCTGTAAAAGGAATCTGCCGGATACGGGTTTTTCATGTGTCAACTGTTATTTTCATTATCTGCTCTGCTACTGCTCCATCTGACGCCCCAGAAAACCGGCTGCGGATTGGGCGAGCTTTTGTTCGGTTTCATTCAGCTTTACCTTGTCATCCTTAGACATGATAACGACCGCACCAATGGCATCACCCTCGCAAATGATCGGAGCAATCACCTGCATCTCATATTCATCCGGCATGTCCTCCGTTATCTTCGTGAATTTGCTCTCGCCTTGCGATGCCAGTATGCCTTCCCGATTATCAACAATCTCCTCAAGCGCCTTGCTGACAGATTTTCCGAGCAAATTCTTTCCGCCGCCGCCGACAGCGACAATTTGATCCCTGTCTGCAATGATCACAACATGATTAGATGTTTGGGCAAGACTTTCCGCATACTGCTTTGCAAATAAATTCATTTCTCCGATCGGAGAATATTTTTTTAATATAATTTCGCCCTCGCGATCCGTAAATATCTCCAGCGGATCTCCCTCCCTGATTCTGAGGGTTCTTCTAATTTCCTTCGGTATGACAACACGACCAAGGTCGTCAATTCTTCTCACAATTCCGGTTGCTTTCATATAAGGTCTTCCTCCATTTTGCATAATCTGATCATATCCGATTTAATAGATATTTCACTATGGATATTATTTGTAAAATGGAAAAGTTTATACATTCATTTTCTATCTTTCATCAATACCGGAATAGCATTTCCCTAAAAAAGGGAAATATCCATCATGCCGCCTGTACCAGTTAATTTAAATTTACCGACTTCATCGCGCAGCAGCGCAGACTGAGCGGACATTTCTTCACTCGTAGCAGAGTTTTCTTCCGCAGTAGCGGCATTGGTCTGCACCACAGAGGAGATCTGATTTAAACCAAGTCTGATTTGCTCGATTGCCGCCGTTTGTTCCGCAGTTGCCTGCTCAATCTTATCAAAGCTTTCCGTTACCTTTTGTGCGTTCTCTCCGACCTCCTGCAAAATTTTTGCAGTCTGCGCCGTAATTTGTGTACCCTTTGACACTGTATTTACGGATTTTTCAATTAGCTGCGCTGTCTGGTTCGCTGCCTCCGCCGATTTTGCGGCGAGGCTGCGAACCTCATCGGCCACAACCGCAAATCCTTTTCCGGCACTCCCTGCACGAGCCGCCTCAATTGCGGCATTGAGAGCAAGAATATTTGTCTGGAATGCGATGTCTTCAATTGTTTTTGTAATGCTGACAATTTCGTTTGAGCAAGAGCCAATTTCCCTCATTGCTTGAGTAAGCTGCTCCATATGCTCATTGCCGGCGCTCACTCCTGCACCTGCTCTCCCAACATAATCATTTGCAATGACCACATTGGAAGAGTTGTCCTCAGCCTGTTTTGCAACCGCTTCCACAGAAGTCGCCAGCTCCTCAACGGAGGAAGCCTGTTCCGTTGAACCGGCGGCAAGTGCCTGTGCGCCGTTGGAAACCTGCGATGCGCCTACACTAACTTGTTCGGCAGAAGTATTAATTTGGCCCAGCGTATCATTCAATGAACCAAGAATCGTCTCAAGCGCATGCTGAATGGGAGAAAAATCACCCGCATACTGGGTATCCACCTTAAGATCCAGATTTCCCTCCGCCATCTGCGTGAGCTTTTTGGAAATATCCCCAATATAAAGCTGGAGTGTTGCACGCGTGTTGTGAATTGCATAAATTAATCTTCCAATTTCGGAAGTGTCCGCTTCAAGCGTA
>CAZBRY010000204.1:0-4192 GCA_964494285.1 uncultured Lachnospiraceae bacterium | reverse complement strand
GAACGTCATTGGAACCGATAACGTGTTAAGTGCGGCGATTGAAGCCGGTGTGAAAAAGGTCATCTGCCTTTCTACCGATAAAGCCGCTTATCCGGTCAATGCGATGGGTACGAGCAAGGCGATGATGGAAAAGGTGTTTGTGGCCAAATCCAGAACGGTCGATCCTGAGCGGATGCTAATCTGCGGAACGAGGTACGGGAATGTCATGTGCTCGCGCGGCTCGGTCATTCCGCTGTTTATTGAGCAGATTAAGGCAGGAAATCCGTTGACTGTGACAGAACCGAAGATGACACGTTTTATTATGAGTCTGGAGGAGGCGGTCGAGCTTGTGTTGTTTGCGTTTGAGCATGCGGCGGCGGGCGACATTATGGTGCAGAAGGCTCCGGCCTGCACGATCGAGGTGCTCGCACAGGCAGTCAAGGAGCTGTTCCATGCGGACAATGAGATTAAGGTAATCGGCATCCGGCATGGGGAGAAAATGTACGAGACGCTTTTGACCAATGAGGAGTGTGCCCGTGCGTTGGATATGGGCGATTTCTACAGAGTGCCGGCGGACCAGAGAGATTTGAATTACGATAAATATTTTAAAGAGGGCAATCAGGAGCGAACGAAGCTGACGGAATTCAACTCGAATAATACGCAAATATTAAATGTGGAACAGGTGAAGGAGAAGCTTCTGAAGCTCTCCTATATCCGAGAAGAAATTGCAGCAATGGGGTTTGACGCATGAATATCTTAGTAACAGGTGCAAAGGGCTTTGTCGGGAAAAATTTGATTTTGGAATTAAAAAACAGAGGCTATACGTCTGTCTATCCGTATGACATTGATACCGGCGAAGCGTTGCTGGAGGAGTATACGAGAAACTGCGATTTTGTGTTTCATCTGGCGGGGGTCAATCGGCCGCAGGATGAAAAGGAATTTATGGAGGGCAATTTCGGCTTTACTTCCGTCTTGCTGGATCAATTGAAAAAGCATCGGAATTCAGCACCGGTTCTCATCACCTCCTCAATCCAGGCCGAGCTTGACAACGCCTATGGGAGAAGCAAGCGGGCGGGTGAGGAGCTGCTCTTTTCCTATGCAAAGGAAACGGGCACGAAAGCCATTGTCTACCGACTGCCAAACGTGTTTGGCAAATGGTGCCGTCCGAATTATAACAGCGTCGTCGCTACATTCTGCTATAATATCGCAAATGGTCTTGAGATTCAGATCAACGATCCGAAGAGGATCATGAATCTTGTCTATATCGATGATGTCGTGGAGGAATTTCTCGCGGCGTTAAATGGAAAGGAAAACATGGTCGGCAGCTTTGCAACGGTACCGACCGTGCACACGATCGAGCTTGGACGGATTGCTGCGCTGCTGCAATCCTTTCGGGAGAGCAGGAAAAGCCTGGCGGTGCCTGATGTTTCAAGCGGGTTTGAAAAGAAGCTGTACAGCACGTATTTGAGCTATCTGCCAACGGACAGCTTTTCTTATCCACTTGTGATGCATGAGGATGAGCGCGGGTCATTTACGGAATTTATCAGGACGCCGGACAGAGGGCAGGTATCGGTGAACATCAGTAAGCCCGGCATCACGAAGGGCAACCACTGGCATCATACGAAAAATGAAAAGTTTCTTGTTGTCAAAGGTACGGGCTGTATCCGGTTTCGCAAGATGGACGAGACAGAAATCATGGAATACCATGTTTCCGGTGAGAGGCTGACGGTCGTGGATATTCCGACGGGCTATACGCACAGCATCACGAATGAAGGCGATACGGATATGATTACGGTGATGTGGGCGAATGAAACGTTTGACCCGCAAAAACCGGATACCTATTTTGAAAAAGTGGAGGCGGAAGCTTGATGGAAAAATTAAAGGTAATGACAATTGTCGGAACAAGGCCGGAAATCATTCGGTTATCCGCTGTGATCAAATGTGCGGATCGGTATTTTGACCATGTGTTGGTGCATACCGGACAAAATTATGACTATACGCTGAATCAAATATTTTTTGAGGATTTAAAACTGCGGGAGCCCGATCATTATCTGGATAGTGTCGGTGCTGATCTGGGCGAGACGATGGGAAATATTATTGCAAAATCCTACGCGCTGATGAAAGAGGTGCGGCCGGATGCTGTACTGCTACTAGGCGATACCAATTCGGCTCTTTCGGCTATTTCCGCGAAGCGCCTTAAAATCCCCATTTTTCATATGGAAGCGGGAAATCGCTGCTGGGACTGGAATGTTTCTGAGATGATCAACCGAAAGATTGTCGATCATATTTCGGATATCAACCTGCCGTATACGGAGCATTCGAGGCGCTATCTGCTTTCGGAGGGGATTGACGGAAAGACAATCTTCGTAACAGGTTCTCCGATGCGCGAAGTATTGCGCGACCACATGGACAGAATCGAGGGAAGCGATGTGCTTGAGAGGCTTGGCCTCAAATCCGGCGGCTATATTCTCGTATCGGCGCACCGGGAGGAAAATATTGACCTTGAAGACAATTTTATGGAGTTGATGAATTCCATCAATCACATCGCGGAAAAATATCAAATGCCTGTCATTTATTCGACACATCCGCGTTCCAAAAAATTTATTGAGCTGCGTAATTTTCAGTTTCATCCGCTCGTACGGAATGAGAAGCCGTTTGGTTTTTTAGACTATAATAAGCTACAGAAGAATGCATACTGCGTGCTGTCGGACAGCGGTACCCTGTCGGAGGAATCTGCGATGCTGCATTTTCCGGGGGTGCTGATCAGAACCTCAACCGAGCGCCCAGAGGTGCTCGATAAGGGATCGGTCGTGATTGGAGGCATCAAGGGCAGAGAGGTCGAACAGGCGGCAGAGCTTGCGGTCGCTATGTACGAGAACGGTGAGGAGATAGTGATGCCGCCGGACTACGATGACACGAATGTTTCTGTCAAGGTCGTGAAGCTGATCCAAAGCTATACGGAAATCGTAAACAAAACAGTTTGGTGTAAAGCATGAGAATTGTAGTGAATGACATTGCGGCGAGTACGACCGGTGCACTTTCGATTTTAAAGGATTTTTACCGATATCTTGCGGCACATGAGACGGAGCAGGAATGGATTTTTCTGCTTGGTGATTCCTATATCGAAGAAACGGAACGCATTCAGGTGCGCTTGCTTCCCGATGTCAAAAAAAACTGGCTTTGCCGTCTGAAATTTGACCTGTTTACCGGAGCGGCTTATATCCGCGCATTAAAGCCGGATATTGTGTTTTCCATGCAGAACACATTGACAAGAGGATACCATGGAAGGCAGGTCGTTTATGTGCACCAGCCGCTTGGGTTCCAGAAATGGAAACGCTTTTCGTTTCTAAAACGGAAAGAGCGGGAGTACGCTATCTACCAGTACGTAATCGGTGCGATGATCGACAGTGCCGTGAAGCATGCGGATAAGACGATTGTGCAGACGCAGTGGATGCGCGAAGCCGTCATAAAAAAGACGCATGTGGAGCCTGAAAAGGTCGTAAAGATTCTGCCGGATGTCGGGTATCCAAATGTGGAGCCGCCAAAAGATGGGCCGGACGGACGTCGATTTTTTTTCCCGTCGGGCAATGTTTTATACAAAAATCATGCATGTATTGCAGAGGCGGCGACGATTTTGAATCAGAAAGGGATTACCGATTTTCATATTTTACTGACTCTCACAAAGGAAGAAGCAAAAGAGTGTATCGAATATGACAATCGATATCAGAATATGAGTTATCAAGGGAGACTTTCCCGCGAAGAGGTCTACCGGCTCTACGGAGAGCGGATTTTGATTTTCCCGTCTTACATTGAGACGTTCGGGTATCCGCCCGCCGAGGCGAGACAGACCGGAACGGTGATTTTTGCTTCAGACTGTCCGTTTTGCCGTGAAGTGCTCACTGGATATGAAAACGCCTGTTATTTTGACCCGTTTCAGCCGAAGGAGCTTGCGGAGCTCATGGAACGCGCGATCAATGGTGAAATGAAAAGGATAGATGTAACCACCAAAACACAGGAGACGCGCCCGTGCAGCTGGAGTCGGGTTGTGGAGGAAATTCTTTGTGTAGGACAAAAGTAAGCGAGGTAAAAAGAATGGAAGCGACGAAGCCTTCCTTTTTGCGGGAAACAAGTAATAAAATAAGAGACTGGAACCTGTTCGAGTGGTATTATACGCTTGTCATGCTTGGGTACGTGCTGACGCTGTTTGTAGATG
>CAZBRY010000203.1:0-4194 GCA_964494285.1 uncultured Lachnospiraceae bacterium | reverse complement strand
GATATTAAGCACATTGATCCTCAGATCCACAAAAAAGTGACTTCCCAACCCAATGACGGTATTCTTGCTTTTGCCGAATATACCGCGCAAAAAGAAGTGCCTCTTTGGATTCGCCACGTTGTCGTACCGGGGCTTACCGATGATGAGAAATACCTGTTTGAGCTTGGTCGCTTTATCGGCGGTCTGTCCAACCTAAAAGCACTGGACGTGCTTCCTTATCATACACTCGGCAAGCCGAAATATGAGAAGCTCGGTATTCCTTACGCCCTCGGCGATACCCCTGCAATGGATAAGAAAGAGGTCGTTAAGAAAAAGGAAATCATCCTGAATGGTATTCGCAACAGGCGAGCCGAAATCCAATAATTTTCATCTTGTATATTTGACTATTTTATATTAAAATATAAAGAGGTCTTGATATTTTTTACCAAGTAAGTCACAAAAGAATTACATTTTAAGGAGGATATAGTTATGGCATATGTAATCAATGATTCATGTATTAGTTGTGGTACATGCGAAGGACAGTGTCCCGTAGGCGCTATTTCTGCAGGCGACAGCCAGTTCAATATTGATCCGGACACTTGTGTAGACTGCGGCGCTTGTGCAGGTGCTTGTCCCGTAGGCGCTATTGATCCCGAATAATATACGGTCTTGCGCATATAATAAGAGGGTGTCTTAAAAGTTGACTTTTGAGACACCCTCTTACTGTGATGATATTTTTATGCCTTTTGTTCGCTCGGCCGATTCTTAGATTGGGTTTTTAAATGCAGGTCAAGTTTTCTTCGCTGTTTTTTTCGAAGTAGCTCATCAAATCGTTTAAAGTGCTCTTCCTCACGCTCTTCTTGCTCGCGAAATAAATAATCTACCTGTTTAATGACGTGGTCGCCCACTTCTTCTTTGACACCGTTAAGCAATACCTGGTTATTCTCCTGCAGCGCCTGCAGAAATAACTCCTTGAAAAGTTGTCTGGCCCGCAGCTGTCTGGCCTGTTTCACATCCTGAGGCTCCTGTTCCAGCACCGTTTCCTCATTTTTGACATGATCTTTGGGTGCCTCCTCAATTACGGAAGCTGCGAGTTCCTCGGCATTTTCCATGTGATTATCAAATGCCATACGAATTGCCTTAAGTTGAAAGCCCTTCTCTTTCATCTCCTTCACTCGAATTAAATGGCTGATATTTTCTTCTGTATAATAGCGGTGTCCCATCTCATTGCGCATAATCGGCAAATCCAACTCCTCTTCCCAATAACGCAATACATGTGCCTCCACGCCAACCCTCTTAGATGCCTCCGATATCATATACCTTACGTCTCCCATGACTCCTGCTCCCCTTATTTTTATTTCTTAATTTATTCAGAATCTGTTGTCTTTCGTAAAGTAATACGAGTGCTAGTCCCGTGCTTTATTTGCAAACTTCGTATAATCCGGCATCCATACAAGCTCTACGGTACCGATTGGACCGTTTCTCTGCTTCGCGATGATAACCTCCGCAATATTTTTCTTGTCCGTTTCTTTATTATAGTAGTCATCCCTGTATAAAAACATAACAACGTCCGCATCCTGCTCAATCGCACCTGATTCGCGCAGGTCGGACAACATCGGGCGATGATCATCTCTCTTTTCTACCGCTCGTGATAGCTGTGACAGCGCAACAACCGGCACATGCAGCTCTCTCGCCAAAGATTTAAGCGAACGGGAAATATCTGATATTTCCTGCTGTCTTGAATCTGAACGCCCGCTTCCCGACATCAGCTGCAAATAGTCGATGATGATAATTTGTAAATCGTGATCAAGCTTATATTTTCGGCATTTGGAACGCAACTCCGATATAGAGATCCCAGGTGTGTCATCAATGATTATCTTTGATCTACCGATCACTCCTGCGCCTTCTATAATACCATCCCAATCACTGTCCGACATATTACCGGTACGGATTGCCTGAGAATCCACACGGGATTCCAAAGAAAGCAGACGATTGACAAGCTGTTCCTTTGACATTTCCAGACTAAAAATGGCCGCACACATACCCAGCTTAAAACAAACATGCTGCGCAACATTCAGGACAAAGGCTGTCTTTCCCATAGACGGTCTGGCAGCAATCAGCACAAGGTCAGAGGGCTGCAGCCCAGCGGTTTTGTAATCTAAATCCGTGAAGCCCGTTGCAATTCCGGTAACATTCCCTTTTTGCTGGGAGGCGATATTGATCCGCTCCAGAGCATTCATGACCACCTCGCTGATCGGTGTAAAATCCTCCATGCCACGCCGCTGAACAATATCAAAAATCCTCTTTTCCGTGTCCTCTAATATGTACTCCGTCGATTCCTTTCCGGCATAGCATGCATTTGCAATTTCCTCATTAATGCGGATCAGGCGTCTGAGAACCGCCTTTTCGCTTACAATATTGGCATAATATTTTACGTTAGCTGAGGTAGGTACAACGGTAATCAGATCCTTGATAAATTCCATGCTGCTGATTTCCGCCGGCACGTCCTTTTCCTTTAAATGGTTCTGGAGCGTGACTAAATCTACCGGCTTCCCGTCATTGTAAAGCTCCGCCATCGCTTCAAACAAAATCCCATATTGTTTCCCGTAAAAATCATCTTTATGCAAGATCTCCGAAGCGATTACAATCGCTTCCTTGTCCATCAGCATGGAACCAATCACCGACTGCTCCGCCTCCGTACTATGCGGCAATATTCTCTTGATCAGCGCCTCTTCCATGAAGCCAGCCTCCTTGGTTCATTTTCTCTCTTATGCTTCCTCTACCTTTACCTTTAGGTTTGCGGTAACCTGTGAATGCAGCTTCAGCAAAACCTCATAGGTACCAATGTTCTTGATCTGTTCAGGAAGCTGAATTTTCTTCTTGTCAATATCCAGATCATGCTGATTTTTTGCTTCCGCCGCAATTTCTTTAGAGGATATGGAACCAAACGTCTTTCCGCCCTCTCCGGCTTTCAGCTTCACGATAACCTGCTTTGTCTCAATTACCTTTGCAAATTCTTTCGCTTCCTCTAAAATTCTCGCTGCAACCTTTTCATCATTTGCCTTTTGCAGCTTTCGTTCATTCATATTTTTCGCATTTGCTTCAATCCCAAGCTTTTTGGGGAAAATGAAATTCTTTGCATAGCCATCGCTCACATTGACAACATCTCCTTTTTTCCCTAATGTCTTGACATCCTGCAGTAAAATTACCTTCATTATAATTCTCCTTCTTTTTGCATCATTTCCAACGTGTTCAAAAGAAGCTGCTTTGCCTCTTCTATTGTCACATCCGGTATCTGTGCGCCCGCGATATTCATATGACCGCCGCCGCCAAGCTTCTCCATTACGATCTGCACATTAATCTCATCGATCGAGCGTGCGCTGATATAAACCTTATCCTGATAATCCGTCAACACAAAGGATGCCTTAATACCGCTGATATTCAGAAGCTCATTGGCCGCCTGTGCACCGATAATCGTCGGGCTTTCCACACCCTCGCTCGGAGAGACGGATACCGCATAAGCACCCTGATAAACCTCCGCGTGCCTGACCGCCTCAGCCCTCGCCTTATAGTCTATCATATCGTCTCTGAATAATTTGCGGACTCTTGTCACATCTGCGCCATTTCTTCTCAAATGAGCTGCTGCCTCAAATGTACGTACACCCGTCTTTGTCATGAAATTATTCGTGTCGATCATAATTCCCGAATAAATGCAGTCTGCCTCAACGGGATGTATTTTGACGTCATCACTAATATATTGCAGAATTTCTGCAACCATTTCAGAAGCAGAGGAAGCATATGGCTCAATATACGATAATGTCGCATTTTCAATCTTTTCGGAGCTTTGTCTGTGGTGATCGAGTACGACAATCGAGCTGCATTTTTCCAACAGCTCCTGACATTCCGTAAAGCTTGGCTTATTGACGTCCACAACGACCAGCGCAGTAGTATGATCGGCAGCCTCGATCGCCGCCGCATTATTGAGGAATAAATCTTCCTCATAGTCACCTGCACTGAGCAACCCGTCCATAAGCGGACGGATCGAGGTTGTGATTTCATTGACAACAATATGCGTCTTCTTGCCAAACGTTTTAGCCGCCCTATAAATACCGACCGCTGCGCCAAATGCGTCGACATCCAGAATCTTGTGCCCCATCACAATAATTTTGTCACTGCTTTCAATAATTTCCTTTAGAGCATGTGCCTTAACCCTTG
>CAZBRY010000202.1:3678-4210 GCA_964494285.1 uncultured Lachnospiraceae bacterium | reverse complement strand
CAAGAAATAGGGTATCTCAAAAACTCGATGTCTATTTCCTTGGGTATATTATAGTGAAAACTGAAAAAACCTCTCAAAGTGCCTAAAATCAAGGATTCTTAGATATTTTTCCGATGTAGTAGTATCACACTCTCCACATGCCCCGTCATCCCAAACATATCCACTGCCCTAACACGCTTAATTTCATACCCTCCCACGCAGAGGTACTTCAAGTCGCGGGCGAGGGTGGCGCTGTCGCAACTGATGTAGATGATGCGGTCGGGCTGCATTTTGAGCATGGTTTCGAGGCAGGCGGCTTCGCAGCCTTTGCGGGGCGGGTCTACGACTATAAGGTCGGCGTACGGGGTGCGGCCGGCCCGTTGTTCCTCTTCAAAATAACGGGGAAGGACTTCCTCTGCTTTTCCGACATAAAACTCCGCGTTTGTAATTTGATTGCGCGCCGCATTTTCTTTTGCGTCCGCTATTGCCTGCGGGATGATTTCCACGCCGTAGACCTGCTTTGCGTCGCGGGCAAGGCAGAGAGAAATCGTTC
>CAZBRY010000202.1:0-3668 GCA_964494285.1 uncultured Lachnospiraceae bacterium | reverse complement strand
CGATTCCACAGTATAGATCCCATACAGTTTCAGTTCCGGTCAGCGCGGCAAATTCAAGTGCGACTCCATACAGCTTTTCGACCTGTACGGGATTCACTTGATAGAAGGACAGGGGGGAGATATGGAATTCCAGCTCCCTGATGAAATCTCGGATATATGGCTTTCCATAGAGTAAGCGAATTTTGTTTCCCATAATGACATTTGTGTTTTCGGTATTCACACAAAGAGAAATGTGGGTCATTTGAAAGTCGCTCTTATCCAAACAGTGCAAAAGGCTTTCTATAAGCCCATCTTCATTCTTTATTTTCTTCCCGTTGATGACCAGGCAAACCATGACTTCTTTCGTCACTCGGCCTACACGGATCAAAATATGCCTTACAAGCCCCTTCCCTGTCACCTCATCATAAGCCGGAATTCCTTCTTGTCTCAGGAAGGCTAAGACAGCCTCTAATATTGGCTTGTTGACAACAGAGCCCAGCAGACAATCGGTGTTGGGGATGATCTGATGTGTTCTTCCCGCATAAAATCCCGTTATGAGACTTCCTTCCTTGTCCGTCCCTACCGGAAACTGCGCCTTATTTCGATAACCGAAGCCGCGCGCGTTTCTTTGATCCAGCGATGCCGGATTGGGCGCATCGCTCGGTGTTCTGGAAGCCTCCTTTGCCGGCTCCTCCATCCCCACGATTGGCTCCATAACGCTTTTCATCTGATTCTCACAAAATCCGCCGATACGCACGAGATGATTTAATACCTTTCTTTGCTTAAAACGAAGCTGCTCGTCGTAGGACATAGCCTGGATCTGGCAGCCACCGCATTGCCGATGAATCGGACAGGGCGGCTCTACACGATAGGGAGAGGCTTTGATAATTTTTTCAAGCCGCGCAAAAGCAAAGCTCTTTTTTACCTTAATGAGCTTCGCCTCTACCGTATCCCCAATAACGGCGTCCTTTACAAAAAGGGTATAGCCATCAATTCTGCCTATACCCTCTCCTGTCTCGCCTATGTCTTCAATGAAAACCGTAACAATTTGATTTTTCTGAAACTCCATTACTCCTCGCTCGTCCTTCTTAAATTAGATTCAAACAAACGGTTAAAGCCCAGCCAGCTGGTCTCTGTCGTCGTGCCAAACAGCTCCGTCATCGTTTCCATCTTCGCGTCCGTGTTATCGGCAAAATTTAAAGCTACTGCCTCCATCAGCGCGGGCTTCTTCGGCGAACCGAATTCATATTCCCCGTGATGTGATAAAATGCAGTGCCTGACCTCACCGGCAAGCTTTTCCGGAAATCCGGGAATCTCCTTGATCTTTTCTCCCGCCATCTCACAGCCCATTACGATATGTCCCAAAAGCTGCCCCTCATCCGTGTAATCATTTTCCGGAAACAGGGAAAGCTCCCGTACCTTGCCAATATCATGCAGCATCGCGACACACAGCAGCAAATCCTTTTTCAGCATCGGATATGCTTTCGTGTAGTATTCGCAAAGCTTTACCACGCCCAGTGTATGCTCCAAAAGTCCGCCGACAAAGCCGTGATGAACGCTTTTAGCCGCGGAGCTTTTTTTGAAAGCTGTAAGGAACGACACGTCCTTTATAAAAAATGCTTCGCAGAGTTGTCTTAAATAGACTGATTTCATGCCTGCAATATATCCGAGCAGCTCCTGATACATCACATCAATATCCTTGCTTGAGACGGGTAGATAATCCGAAGGATTGTACTCGCCTTCCCTGCATTTTCTCGCGCGCTTCACGCTCACCTGCAGCATCGAATTAAAGCTGCTTACGCTTCCGTAGATTTCCACGTAATCAAGGACAGCGAAATCCTCTATTCCTGCGGAATTCGGTTCCCATATCTTCGCGTCGATCGTGCCCGTTTTGTCCTGCAAAATCAAGTTTTCATAAGCCTTTCCGTTTTTCGTGACGGCCGCCTGCCGATGCTTGATCAAATAAATATCCGAAATGTTGTCGCTCTCTTTGAATGTCTCAATATACTTCATATCGCTACTCTTTCCGTCATAAAATAAGTTCTATTGTAAAATAATCAAATTATAAAATTTCAACGTATTGCCGGCAGATACCTTATTCCAACGTCCCAAGCGTCACCTCATAAGATAACTCGACATATTCATCCTTGCCAAGACGCTTCACCGTAACCATCGTCAAATCGCCCGGCTGGCATTTCAGCATTGCCTCCTTAAAATCGGTAAACGAAGTAATTTCCGTTGTGCCCATTTTAACAATCACGTCACCGTTCTGAATGCCCTGCTGCATTGCGGGCGAATCGATAATCACCTCTCTTATGTAGGCACCCTTCGGAACATTGAGTTCCTCTGCGACCTCATCCGATACGCTTGTCCCGATGATTCCCAAATAGGCCAAGTCCTGTCCGTTTGAGAGCTTTTCGATTTTCGCTTTTAAATCCGAAATGGCATATGCTCTGATTAAGTTTTTTGTATCTGTGGCACCACTGGCCTGAAAAATAATGCCGAGCACCCTTCCATCCATATCTGTAATAATACCACTCGCTGTCGTGCTTCCATAAATATCTGTCGTAATAAATTTTATGTTTGTATCAGTCATGTCCTTCACATAGGAGTTAGAAGTGATCTGACCAATCGCCATGGAATCTGCAATACCAAGCGGATTACCAATCGCAATAATCGGACTGCCTACAAGCGAACTGCTGTTTGAATTACCAAGCGTCGCCATCATAATTTCGCCCATCGTTTCCTCGTCGATCAAGCTCAGCTCTACGGCAATAACAGTCAATCCCGTATTGGCATCAGACTTTTTCACAGAGCCCTCCATCACCGCACCGTTGCAAAACGTCACTTCGATCGCTTCGGCTCCCTGCAAAACGCTTGTCGGCGAAATGACAAGCAATTCCTTTCCATTATCTGCCACAATCAGTCCGGCAGCCTGATTACTATTTTCATAGGTATTCATAAACCAGTCTACGTCCGAGTAAACACCCGTTACAGTGACCATGCAGCACTTTACTTCGTCCGCAACAACCCCGATTTTCTGATATAACAGCTTATAATCTTCTATTTCCAGTTCCTTTTCTACTGTCTCAACAACCTGCGTTACAACCGTTTCGGGTTCCTGTTTCTCCTTCTCCTTCTCCGGCTCAACCACCGGCTCCGGCTTGGGTTCCTCCTCTTCCGTTTCCTCGTCAGGCGGAAGCGTGACAAGCTTTGTCTCTTCCGGATAGAGGCATTCCGTAATAAACGGTTTGATCAGTAAAAAGGTAAAGCAAGCGATCACGCCAAACATAACAGCCATGCAGGCATTGAACATCATCTTCATCAAAACGCGCCTCTTGTTGATCGGCTTTTCCTTGATTGTCTCCGTGATAAATTCGAATTTCTGTTCCGCACTTGCTATCGCCTGTTCGTTTTCCTTTGCTATTGTACCCTTGATGTCTTCCTGATTTCTAGAAACCGTATGATCCGCAGGTACTTCAGGATGCGTTTCCTGACTTTTCTTGTTCGAGTCCTTCATTCCGTATCTCCTTCTCCCCAGACAAGTCCCCTACCAGACAGTTCACCAACCCCCATTGATTCCACCGCCGCCCATTCATTATACTAAACTTAGCCCAAACATACAACTAAAACATATATTTCCCATAATGTGGATTACTCCAACTCCGCCAAGTCCGACATTGCTAAAT
>CAZBRY010000201.1:0-4302 GCA_964494285.1 uncultured Lachnospiraceae bacterium | reverse complement strand
AGGATCAAGTCCTTGTGCTGTATTTGCCCGACTGTCATGAGAGTCTTGCCGGGATCGTGGCGGGTAGGATCAAGGAGCAATTTTATAAGCCGGTGTTTGTGCTGACGAAGGGGGAAGAGGGAGTAAAAGGCTCCGGACGTTCAATTGAGACGTATTCGATGTATGAGGAAATGGTGAAATGCGGAGATCTATTCACGAAATTCGGCGGGCATCGGATGGCGGCAGGATTGTCCATGCGGGAAGAGGATATTGGCGAGTTTCGGAGGCGCCTGAACAAAAATGCCACGCTGTCAGAAGAGGATTTGACGGAAAAGGTGACGATCGACATTCCGATGCCGGTCTGCTATGCGACAAAGGATTTCATCAGGGAGCTGGAGTTGTTGGCACCATATGGCGCAGGAAATCCCAAGCCTTTGTTTGCACAAAAGGATCTGCGCGTAAAAAATATACAGATTGTCGGGAAAAACCGGAATGCGGTGAAGATGAAACTCGAAGCGTTGACGGAGAGCGGGGAAGCTAAGATTCCCAGCATGGCGAGTGCGGTGGATGCAATCTGTTTTGGAGACGGTGAGCGGATCAAGAAGGAACTATTGGAAAAATCGATCATCTCTATCGCCTACTATCCGGAAATCAACAGGTACATGGGACAG
Source organism: uncultured Lachnospiraceae bacterium (assembly GCA_964494285.1). Classification (GTDB taxonomy): domain Bacteria; phylum Bacillota; class Clostridia; order Lachnospirales; family Lachnospiraceae; genus JAEYFP01. Next base: position 3,652 of record CAZBRY010000201.1, on the reverse strand, counting down.
GAGAATGTGCAGCTGATTATTCAGGACTATTGCTGATGATACAGCATACAGATAGCATACAAAAACAATGAACGATAGACAGAGAGAGAGCCGGAAACCACATTGCTGCAGTACCGGCTCTATGTTCTCTTATGAGGGGGGAGATAGTGAGTGTTTATCAACTATCCAACTCCTATTATAGGGAGGAAATGTGTTTAATCTGTGTTTAAAATCTAAAAAAAGTTTTAAGAATCTTAAGAAAAACGGGTAATTTTATGAAGATACAAAAAGATTCAAAAATTAAAAAGGTTTGAGGATGGAAATTTTCATGCTATACTAGGAGGCAAATAACAGGAGGGTTTTGGAAAAGAGGAAAAGGATGAAACTGAACGAGCTATTGACTGGCTTTTCGTATACTTGTGTGAAAGGAACTGCGGATAGAGAAATCACGACGGTCGTGTATGATTCCAGAAAGATTGAAGAAGGCTGCGTATTTATTTGCATTGCGGGAGTCAATTTTGACGGGCATACGGCTGCGGCTTATGCGGCGGAAGCAGGGGCGTCGGCCGTAGTTGTGGAAAGAGATGTAGAAATCGCGGGCAATACGTCCGTGATTCGAGTGGATAAAACGAGGTATGCGATGGCTCACATTGCAGCCGCTTATTTCGGCTATCCGGCAAATCGGATGAAAATCATTGGCATCACCGGGACGAAGGGAAAGACGACGACGGCATATTTAATTAAATCTATTCTGGAAAATGCGGGATATCAAGTCGGACTGATCGGAACGATTGAGACCATTATTGGAGAAAAGCATATTCCTGCCATCAATACGACGCCGGAATCGTTTACTTTGCAGGGATATTTAAAGGAGATGGCGGATTTTGGCTGTGGGGTTGTTGTTATGGAGGTTTCTTCCCAGGGACTCATGATGCATCGGACGCAGGCGATTGATTTTGAACTTGGTATCTTTACAAATATTGAGCCGGATCATATCGGACCGAACGAACACGCGAACTTTGAAGAATATGCGGCATGCAAGGGGATGCTGTTTAGGCAGTGCAGAGTTGGCATTGTCAATGCAGATGATGCGCATGTGGATCTGGTGCTGGCAGGACATACATGTGCGATCGAAAAATATGGGTTCAGTGAGAGGGCGGATTTAAGAGCCGAGGATGTCCGGCTTGTTGCAGAGCCGGGATATCTGGGTATCGCATTTAGATCTGCAGGACTGTTAGAGCTTGAAGTTCAGATAGATACACCGGGAAAATTCAGCGTTTATAACGCGCTTGCTGCGATCGCGCTCTGCCGCCATTTTGATATTGCGGGGGAGGATATCGTTAAAGCGCTGCGTGTCGCGAAGGTAAAGGGCAGGATCGAGATGATTCCGGTATCGGACGATTTCACGCTGATGATTGATTACGCACATAATGCGATGTCGCTCAAAAGTCTTTTAACGACGCTAAAGGAATATGAGCCAAAGCGGATCGTTTGTCTGTTTGGCTGCGGAGGAAACCGTTCGAAGCTGCGCCGCTATGAGATGGGTGAGGTGTCGGGAACGTTTGCCGATCTGACAATCATCACTTCGGATAACCCACGATTCGAGGATCCACATGAGATCATTGCGGATGTCAGAAGCGGCATTCAAAAAACATCGGGCGAGTATGTGGAAATACCTGATCGAAAGGAAGCGATCGCGTATGCGATCCACAATGCAAAAAAAGGAGATGTTATTGTGCTTGCCGGAAAGGGCCACGAGGATTATCAGGAGATCGAAGGGAAAAAACATCCGATGGATGAGAGAGTGCTGATAAAAGAGATTTTATCAGAAAAATAAGACATTATCTCCACAGATAATGGGTAAGCGCTGCGGCCTGTGTAATAACAAGCTCTTTTGGAAAATCAAGCTCTTTCAAAAGCTGTTCGGCACAGGAAAAGTCTCCGACGGATTGCTTCCCGTGGCTGTCGCTTGTCAGAATGACAGGCTGCTTATACTCTTTACAATAGAAAAGAAGCTCACTGCAGTTTTCTTTTGCACATGGGCGGTAAGAATGCGGTAACAGGGATGCGTTGTTGATTTCAAGCAACACATCCTTTTCTTTTGTCCCAAGAACCAGTTCTTTATAATCGACCGGAAAACTTCCGTCGTCGGCATGACCGATTATTCTTACATAAGGGTTGTTCATCGCGTTCAAATAGGCGCGCGTATGCTCTGCTGCGCTGCCCGGACGGTAGGTGGCGGTATGCAGTGAGGCAATTGTATAACACATTCTTTTTAATAGGGAAGAATCCAGATCAAGTGTCCCTCGATCGTCTAAAATATTTAGTTCTACGCCATAAAGGATGCGGATTCCGCAGCGGTATTTCGGCGCGTGGGTCAGGTTCCTGAAATAGGAAGCCGATGCGGAGCCGGGGGTTGCCGGACCATGGTCGGAAACACCAAGAAGAGCCAGCCCACGTAAGGCGGCTGCCTTTGCCAAATCTGTAATCGTATCCCGTGAGCCGTGTCCGCTCGCGATGGAATGGGTATGAATATCAAAATCCTGCATTCTATGCCTCCTGTGACGCTGATCTGATGGTGAATCGTTGTCACCATACTCAGTATGGTTCAAATTGGTCATAAAGTCAAGAGAAAATCGCGTGGCAAACCACGAAAACAACATGAAAACAATAAGGATTTAATAAAATTCAACAAGATAGTTAAAAATAAGTGACTATTTTATTGACATTACGTAAAAAGCAACGTATAATCTAAGTGATCAAGAGACTTGATAAATGCAGGGGCAGGAAAGGAAAAAGGGCGCTATGGGAAAGTATGATAGTCAAGAAGTAGCAAAATCCGAAAGGATACCGAAGCTTGTAGAGCATTTGTATAAGAAGATGCCGGAAATTGAGTCGGCGAGAGCCATTCTGCTGACGGAATCATACAGGGCAACGGAAGGGGAGCCAATCGTGATGCGCAGGGCAAAGGCATTTGCGTATATCCTTGATCATATTCCGATCATCATCCGGGAAAACGAGCTGATCGTTGGCAGCACGACGATTGCGCCCCGGGGCTGTCAGACCTATCCTGAGTTTTCGTTTGCGTGGCTGGAGGAGGAATACGATACGGTAGAACACCGCGTTGCGGATCCTTTTTACATATCGGAACAGACAAAGAATGAGCTAAAGGAAGCAAATGCCTACTGGAAGGGTAAGACGACGAGTGAGCTTGCGACGTCCTATATGGCTCCGGAAGCGCTAAAGGCGATAGAGCATAACATATTCACCCCAGGCAACTATTTTTATAACGGAGTCGGTCACGTTACCGTGCAATATGATAAAGTGATTGCGATCGGTTATACGGGCATTTTAAAAGAGGCGCGTGAAGAACTAGCCAAATGTCGTCCGTCTGATGCAGATTACGCGAAGCGTTCCCGCTTTTTGCAGGCGGTTATCATTAGCTGTGAAGCTGTCCTGCGTTACGCAAAACGCTATAGCGCCCTTGCCGGAAAAATGGCTGGTGAATGTATGGATGCAGTCAGAAAGCAGGAGTTGTTACAAATTGCCAAAAACTGTGCGAATGTGCCGGAACAGGGTGCGAAGAGCTTTTACGAGGCATGCCAAAGCTTCTGGTTTGTACAGCAGCTATTACAGCTTGAATCGAGCGGCCACTCCATTTCACCGGGACGCT
>CAZBRY010000200.1:0-4307 GCA_964494285.1 uncultured Lachnospiraceae bacterium | reverse complement strand
CGGCGTATGAGACATAAGTCAATCGATCGAATGATGCAGATTAAAGACTACGTAGAAAAATATTATTTAACAAATCGCCACTCACCATCTACCAGAGAAATTGCGGAAGAACTCGGGATTGTGAAGAGTACGGCCTACAAGTATCTGATTGCCATGAGAGATCAGGGTATGATTGGATATGACGGTGAGACTGTGCGGACAGATAAGACCGATAAAGCCAACATGGAACTAACCAGTGTAGCAGTACTCGGATCCATATCCTGTGGCGTCCCACAGCTAGAGGAAGAATATGCAGAAGAGTTTGTGACCCTGCCGGTGTCTATGTTTGGTAAGGGAGAGTTCTTTTTCTTAAGGGCAAACGGAGAGTCTATGATCGAAGCCGGAATCGACGATGGAGACTTGATATTGATCCGTAAGCAGTCAGAGGCCACGGATGGCCAGATTGTTGTCGCTCTTGTGAATAATGAAAATACCTTGAAGCGATTCTTTGTAGATAAAAAGCAGCATTGCATCAGATTACATCCGGAGAATAAGACAATGGAAGATATCCTTGTACCGGATTGCCAGATTCAGGGGGTGGCAGTGAAAGTAATTAAATCCTTGGAGTAAATTACAACTGAATATGGTTCAGCAGGAGGCATGCTTATCCATGCGACGGAACTCTCCTGCCGGACACTCATCAACGGATTCGATTCCCTTGAATCCGGAAGAGCAAAATCGTTAATTATGTTTGGAGGAATTCATTGGTGAGTGAAGAAACACGCAAAGAATTGAAGTTAGCTTTTTGTCCTGAATGTGGGACGTTTTTACAGAAGGCTGTTATTGCACAGTCTGAACAGATTTGCCCTTGCTGCGGTAAGGATGTAGTAGTATCTATTAAGAATGGAAAGGTCATTGTATTTCAGTCAAGAAGAGAAGACGATTCAGATCCTGATTATATGATGAGAGCTCGTGCCATGAGTTATGTAAGACTTGCTGGTGCGGCAAAGAAAAGTAATATTTGAGAAGCATTGAATTGAAAATGCAGCTTTTACAATTGAATAAAATGAGATTTTCTGGGTGAGACCTAAGGCAGCCGTAGAGCAATAAGACCTATGAGGTTCGTCAGAGAGTCAAGAGTTTGTGAGAAGAGCTGTATTTGTACAAAGAGACATTAGGAGCCTACAAAACGGAAGTGACCAATTTACTGGTAATGATCTATCAGTAAAGTCATTTGGATAACGTTTTGTAGGCTCTTTCTTTTTGCGCTTTTTTACAATATTCCCCTGATTCTCTTCCGTTTGGGCACCGGGAAGGTGAAAGAGATGAACAATATTAAATTAGCGGAAGAAACAGTAGGACAGATAATTAAGGCACAGAGAATTAAAAAGGGATTATCCCAGGAAAACTTAGCGGAGCTTATGCATGTAAGCTTTAAGACCATATCAGCTTATGAAAGAGATCAAATTGATATCAAGTCGAGCGTGATTATGGAGCTATGCAATGCATTGGATACAACACCGAATTATCTTATGGGTTATGAGAATAGAAATGAAATAGACATTGAGACGGAAAATATTATGGTTGCATTTGGCAAAATATCAAATCCAAAGGTGAAGGAGTTGTTTTTAATGCAGCTTCAGAATGCTGTTTATCTAGAAATATAAATAAACTCTATTCTTACTAGAGTCAACTCTAGTGTTTGGGGAAGGTAAGAATTTAAGATAGTTTGTACAATATGTCTTGTAAACGTTACGAAGCAAAACCGGTTTCGCTTTAGTAGCCAATCCAGTATTAAGAGGAGAATGACAATGGCAACTGAAGCAAGTATTATGAAACGCTACGAGATAGCGGATCTGCCAGAGAGAGTAGATATTATGTTGCAGAATTATAGTAGCTTTGAAGCACAGCTAGAAGTAGAGTTCGCGGGCCTGGAATATCGCATTAAAGAGGAACGCGCCTATCGAAAAAGGGCAAGCAAAGGTGATTTGGGAGTGAGAGTTCAGACCTCACATATTAGCGATCCAACCTTTGAGGCGGCTGCTGAGAATCTGTTGGTTGAAGCGGCATTGAAAAAGAAGGATTTTGAAGACAGCCTGTTTGATTGTGTGGAAGACAGGGAGGAAATCAAAAGAGAAGTATACACACTGGAACTGATGAAGATGGACTTTGGAGTACTTTGTAAGCAGTTAAAGGTATTGAAGAAGGTAGATCGTAAAATATTGCTGGATTTATATGAGGAAGAGCTAGAAATTCAGGAAATTGCGGATGCAGAAGGAATCGATTATGAATCGGTAAGAACAAGAACTAAAAGAGCGAAGGGACGACTTCAGGTAAAGATGCTGGAGTTTTGGAATAGTAATCAAAGGAGAGGATTGTAATGTCAAAGGTAAGAGCACAGTTAAGTATAGAAGAGATGGAGCAGTTAATTAAGGTAGGAGCTAAGAAATATGTAAGGTATGAGGAAGGGGCTAAGCTCTATTCTATTGGAAGGAATTCTTTCATTGATTTGGCAAAGGAAGCAGAAGCAATTTACAAGATTAAGGGCTGCGCAGTAGTGAATATTCAGAAGGTTGATCGATTTATTGAAGAAAATTTACAGGAGACAGGCTGGTAATAAATGCATATAAATTCCTATGGATTAGGGACGAAAATTGGGGCTTGAATTGTCTGGGATAACATGATAAATAGTAATTATACCCCGCATAAGAGCCTGGATTTTCGCTGAAAAAAATGATGAGGTGAAAATTATGGCAAAGGTTTCAAGAAAAGACTCGCACGGATATGTACTTCATGTCGGCGAGCATGAAAGATCAGATGGTCGCTATTGCTATTCCTATACAGATAGACAGGGTGATCGTCATTATGAGTATGCTCCATCTTTAGTGGAGCTTCGAAAGAAAGAGAAGGTAATACAGAAGGCCAGACTAGATGGTGTGGATCCTCATGTAACAAGGATGGAAAATATCTTTTAGAAACGACTTTTGAGGATCATGTAGAGATACATGGTTCTTTTATACTACAAGTACAATGCAGAGTATGTTGCCAAGTGCTATGATAGAGGTGAAAGACAAGAAGATAATGAAAAATTCGCAAAGATGATATTTGCGAAAGTATTATTGAAAACAAATTTTAAAACAACATAAAATTGGATTTTAACTATATGCAAAGAAATATACGCAAAGATGATATTTGCGAAAATATTATTGCAAAAAGAAAAAGCTGGTGGTACTATATGATTGAAAGGCGGTAATTCAAAATGGGAAAATTATCAGCATTAGAGAAAAAATATACGATTATTGAACAAAAATTAAGTGAACAGGCTACTTTCTATATGGAAGATGTACAGGCAATATTTCCAGAAATCAAGCCAGCAACCATATATTGGAATCTGTCTAAATTAGTAGAAGCGGGGTATTTAAAGCGTGTACGAAAAGGAGTTTACGCCTTCAATGAATGGAAGGGGAAGACGAAGATTTCTCTTACGGATGATGTAAAACGCGTGCAAGAACTGCTTGATGAAACAGGATTTGATTATTTCATATCGGGATTAGATATATTGCAGCGATTCATGCAGCATGTACCAGAACAATATCCGACTATATTATTTGTTGATAAATCTGCTCATGAAGAGATTGTGAATAACCTGGTGGATGGCGGATTTGATATAGTGAAACCATCTGAGATAAAGCAACGATATGAGGATTCAATATTAACAGGTGCAGATAAAAAGCAAATCATTGTATATGATACAGAGAATTTTGATTATGAAATCGAAGGTGTTGCAATAATTGAAAAAGCATTTGTTGATTTGTATTACTCTATCACTAGAAATGGATATCCGTTGTCCCTTCAGGAGTTGGCTCGTGTATATCAGAATTTAGTCAGATTAGGAAATATAGATAAAAAGAAAATGATTACTGTTTCAACGAGAAGGAATCTTCAGAGCGATATCAGACTGATTGTTGAGACACCTTACATTACAGATGAGGCAATGCAATTTGCCACGATACTGCGAAAGGGAGAATAGGATGGATTATACGAAGCTATATCATGATAAAACTGCATTTGAGAGAGAATACCTGCAGCAAAGAATGGACCAGTATGGATTTAAAAATATGAGCAGAATGGAGCTGTTTTTGTGGGATCTGGAGTTGTTTCTTCAGATTCAAAAAAGACTAGGGGAACATATTGTTTTAAAAGGTGGTGCTGCTACGCAGTTCTATCTGCCGATTGAAGCACAAAGGACAAGTGTTGATATTGATATGATTTTCTGTGGTACGGATGAAGCGGTGAAAGATACACTTGATGATATCAAAAGACAGCTA
>CAZBRY010000199.1:1717-4319 GCA_964494285.1 uncultured Lachnospiraceae bacterium | reverse complement strand
TGGAACAGTTTCTGCCGCGAGAAACGCTTTGGGCAGTGCGTCTTTGCCGGGAGATGCAATTGCAGCCAACGACCGGCTTTCCAAGGAACTGTCTCATATGTTTGCCGTGGCTGAGGCTTATCCTGATTTGCAAGCCGATTCCAGTTTTGTCGATTTACAAGCTGCATTAAAAGAAACGGAAGACAAAATTGCTTATGCCCGTCAGTTTTACAACGATACCGTTCTTCTGTACAGAGACAGACTTTGCCAGTTTCCCTCAAGTATGGTTGCTAAAATTTTTAATTTTCAAGATGTATCCGATTATGTTGTGAGCAAGGAGAAACTTGGCGAAGTGAAAATAAAATTTTAAATGCGAGGAAAAATGAAAAAGTCACGTTTCAAAACAAAACTCACAAAAAAACAAAAGCGTCAAAATATGCTGGTTTTCTTTGTGGTGATCGCATGCTTGTATGCTTTTACTCTTTTATTTAGCTATGGCATCGATGTATTTGACGGCTGGAGTACGCCGGAAATATATGTGCTCGGTTTTGCTATGACCTTTTTTATTTGTTCCATGGTTTTGGTTCCGGTTTTAATCGCGGCCATTGCGCTTGGAATACAAAAAGGCAGGGCTAGACGGGTATGCGACGATGCGTCATTTGTCCCTGTACAGGATATTGATTATTACCGGGACAATCTGGGGAAGCTCGCTCCCGCATATGTCAGCCTGCTTATAGATTTGAATCTTTACGGTAAAAAAGATATCGTAGCCACCTTGCTCAGTATGCAAAACAAAAAAGCCATTCGCTTTGAGAAAAACGGCCGAATTGCACAGAGCGCTAAAAACGCCCAAAAGCTTGACGACAGCGAGCTTGAATTATTGCATCTCATTAAAAACGGCAAGCTAAATAACAAAAGAGACCTGCAGCAGTGGAAGCAAAATTGCTTTACCAGAGCCGAACTTTCAGGATATATTCAGAGAAAGAATCAAGAGGACAAAGATCAAATTGCCGTTACATACATTGTAATCGCCGTGTTTAGCACCATTCCTGCCTTTATCATATGGGGTGCATTTCTTCACTTTGATATGTTCATGGCAAACTCTATATTTGAATGGATCATGGTATTTATCATGATTTTATCTTGGGATTTCTTTCTATTCATGCCGTGGTATCTTGCGATGCAACGGGTAAGTTACAGTGACCGCTTTGATGTTTTATGGGAAAGAACGCCGCTTGGTAATGAGATGGCTGAAAAAATCGCCGGGCTGGCACGGTTTATACATGAGTTCAGCCTGCTCTCGGAGGCAAAACAAGAACAGGCAGCGCTGTGGGAAGATTATCTTTTATATGCAATCGTACTGGAAGAAAACGAGCAAATTGTTGATGAAATCAGCAAGCGATATAAAATTCATTTGCCAAATTTGTAATATGAAATTTATTACTGAAATTGCCTGTTCAGGTATTGGCGGGGTGTAATACCTTTGTAACGCCGAAACAGCTTGCTAAAATAACTCATATCGTTAAACCCACAATTGAAAGCCACCTCGGTGACGCTTGTCTGTATGGTCGATAACTGTTCACAGGCGCATTCAATGCGGTAATAATTCACATAGTCGATGGGGGTACGGTTTGTCATATCCCTAAAAAACCGGCAGAAATATTTAGGGGACATCCCTGCTTCTTTCGCAAGCTCATCTAGAGAAATGTTTTCCGTGTAGTGCGTTTCAATATAATTTAATACATTTTTAAAATTCCGGATATGATGCTTCGCAGCGGTAGAAGGGCGTGGTGTTGCCTCATACAGATGTTCACCGAGGATCATGCCAAAAAGCTGATATAATGCCCCCTGTGTGATAAATTCATAGCCGGTCTTTTTTTCGTGCAAAGAATCAAAAATATTGGCAATTGCCTGTAAAAGTGCTTCCCCGGCATCCGTCAATCTGGTAGAAATAGAAATCGTGTGGTCAATGATGCTGCGGATTTGCTTCGCACAAATATGATTATCCTGCAACAAAAGCTTTAAATCGAACACGACGCATTCATAGCTGCAACAAAGCGGAGTGCCGCCATGCAGGATGCCATCCCGGATAAATAAAATATCTCCTTTTTCGGCGGTGAGCGGTGTTCCATCAATGATCAGGCTGAAGCTCCCTTCCAAAATACGAATCAATTCAAATTCAGGATGCCAGTGATAAGGCATCATATAGCGCGGATGACTCGGTTCGATATGATAAAAAGCGATTGGAAAATCAAACGTCCCCTGCTGTCTTTTTTCACGGTATTCTAAATACTTCATAAAAACCTCCCTGCGCCGAGCGCAGGCAGCAGAGCTGCCATATACCTTATGCGCAAGTGCGCATCATTAACACATTTTGCTCCCACGAGCAAAATGTGAATATCGTCATAGTTTTCATCTATTATAACACATGAATTTCTATTTTCACAGGGCTATAATGAAAATATAAATCCTGACATGGGTGAAGGAGAAGCAGGAAAAGGAGGATATAGAAATGGCAAAAAGCAGATTAATCGGGGATTATCCGGTAATCGGGATCAGACCGACGATTGACGGCAGAAGAGGTGCACTAATGCTCTCTATATCTATCAAACATCCGGATTCG
>CAZBRY010000199.1:0-1707 GCA_964494285.1 uncultured Lachnospiraceae bacterium | reverse complement strand
CTTTGGAAGACCAGACGATGAATATGGCAAAATCGGCAGCGAAGCTGTTCGAGGAAAATTTGAAATACTCCAACGGAGAGCCGGTAAAAGTCGTTATCGCGGATACGACGATCGGACGCGTTGCGGAAGCTGCGGCGTGTGAATCGAAATTCAAAAAAGAAGGCGTGGACATCACGCTGACGGTAACGCCGTGCTGGTGCTACGGCGCTGAGACGATGGATATGGACAAAAATACGATCAAGGGCGTATGGGGCTTTAACGGAACGGAGAGGCCGGGTGCGGTTTATTTGGCATCGGTGCTCGCAAGCCACTCACAGAAGGGGCTTCCGGCATTCGGCATTTACGGCCATGACGTATGCGAGGCGGACGACACAAGCATTCCTGCGGATGTAACGGAGAAGCTGCTGCGCTTCGGACGCGCGGCGGTCGCTGCGGCTACGATGAGGGGCAAATCCTATTTACAGATCGGTTCGATCTGCATGGGTATTGCAGGCTCGATCATCAGCCCGGAATTTATCGAAGAATATCTTGGCATGAGAGTAGAGTCCGTCGATGAGGTCGAAATCATTCGCCGCATGGCGGAAGGCATCTATGACGAGGCCGAATTCCAGAAGGCGCTTGCATGGTCTAAGGAAAAATGCGTCAGAGGCTTTGACAAGAACCCGCCTGAGCTGCAAAAGAGCGACGAGGAGAAGGAAAAGGACTGGGAGTTCGTCGTAAAGATGATGGTCATTATCAAGGATTTGATGAACGGAAATTCAAATCTGCCGGAAGGCTGCGAGGAAGAAATGGTCGGCCACAATGCGATTTGTGCAGGTTTCCAGGGACAGAGACAGTGGACGGACTTTTATCCGAACTGCGACCTTGCGGAGGCGCTTTTGAACACGTCCTTTGATTGGACAGGCGCAAGAGAGCCGTATGTGCTCGCTACGGAAAACGATACGTTAAACGGCCTCGGCATGCTGTTCATGAAGCTTTTGACAAACAGCGCGCAGATGTTCGCGGATGTGCGCACTTACTGGAGCGGCGATGCGGTAAAGAAGGCTACCGGCTATGAAATCGAAGGCAAGGCAAAGGATGCCGACGGCTTTATCCATCTGATCAACTCCGGCGCCTGCTGTCTCGATGCGTGCGGCGAGGTGAAGGATGCAAACGGAAACGGCGTGATCAAGCCATGGTATGAGATGACACAGGCGGATCCTCCTCCCGCTTTTTGACAAGGGCGGAGATGCCGGTAACGATGATCCGATTGAATCTTGTCAAAGGCTTAGGCCCCGTATTGCAGATCGCGGAAGGCTTCACGATCAACCTGCCGGATGACATTTCCGATCAGATTTGGAAGAGAACCGACTACACATGGCCTTGTACCTGGTTTGCCCCAAGGTGCACGGGTGAAGGCGCATTTAAGACTGCTTATGATGTGATGAACAACTGGGGTGCGAACCATGGCGCGATCAGCTACGGACACATCGGTGCGGATTTAATCACATTCTGCTCGATTTTGAGAATACCGGTATGCATGCACAACGTGCCGGAGGAGAAGATTTTCAGACCGGCGGCATGGAATGCGTTCGGCATGGATAAGGAAGGACAGGATTACAGGGCATGTCAGACCTACGGCCCGCTGTATAAGAGCATCAGATAGTCAGGAGAGCGCTTATGGAAAACGAAAAGAGAGTGTTGGCTGTCGATTACGGCGCAAGCTCA
>CAZBRY010000198.1:0-4370 GCA_964494285.1 uncultured Lachnospiraceae bacterium | reverse complement strand
GATATCTTTGTCATGTCTGACGAGATTTATTCGGAATTGACCTATGGCGCCGATCATGTATCAATTGCTGCACTTCCTGGGATGCGGGAGCGTACAATTTTGATTAACGGCTTTTCCAAAGCCTATGCCATGACAGGCTGGCGTCTCGGATATGCTTGCGGGCCAAAGGAAATTATTGCGCAGATGACGAAGATTCATCAGTTTGCGATTATGTGTGCGCCGACAACGAGCCAGTATGCGGCGGTGGACGCGTTGAAGAACGGCGATGCGGATGTGGCTAATATGCGAGAATCCTACAATCAACGGAGAAATTATCTGATGTATTCGTTCCGGGAAATGGGACTTCCATGTTTTGAGCCGTTTGGTGCCTTCTATGTATTCCCATGCATTAAGGAATTTGGAATGACATCCGAGGAGTTTGCTTTTGCGCTGCTTGATGAGGAAAATCTGGCAGTTGTGCCAGGCAGCGCGTTTGGCGACAGCGGCGAAGGCTTTTTGCGCATTTCCTATGCATATTCTTTGGCTAATTTAAAGATCGCAATGGAACGGATTGCGAGGTTTATCGAAAAGCTGAGGAAAGAAAAGAAATGAATATTGTATTGTTAGAGCCTGAAATTCCTTCAAATACAGGAAATATTGGGAGAACCTGTGTGGCGGCAGGCGCAAGACTGCACTTGATTGAGCCGCTTGGTTTCCGTTTGAATGAGAAGTCAATTCAGCGTGCGGGAATGGACTATTGGGAGCATCTGGACGTAACGAGATATGTGAATTTTGAAGAATTTCTTAAAAAGAATGGTCATCCTAAAATTTATATGGCAACGACAAAGGCAAAAAGAAATTATACGGATGTTTTTTTTGAAGAAGATGCCTTTCTCATGTTTGGGAAGGAAAGCGCGGGGATTCCTGAGGAAATCCTTTTGGATTATGAGGAGACGTGTATTCGAATTCCGATGCTTGAAGAAATACGCTCGCTCAATTTGTCCAATTCAGTAGCGATCGTGCTTTATGAAGCATTACGGCAGCAAAATTTTGAGTCTATGCAGCTGAAAGGGGAGTTGCATAGACTGCGTTGGATATCAGAGAGGGAGTAATGAATCGCAGTGTGCATGGTATGATTAGGATTGACAGGAAGAAGCTGCTGAAAACGGTGTTCTATCTGTATTTATTTTTTGTATTCAGTGTTGTGGCAGTGAAGTTTACCGGAAATAATCTGGATGAGATTATGAGGCGGTGGGATATTATTTCGTCTGCGAAGGAGGCGGGGGAACGGAACATTAATTTAGTACCTTTCCAAACGATTTCTAACTATATGCGGCATTTTTCACGTTCGTATGCGTATACAAATATTATCGGAAATGTTGTCGTATTCATTCCGTTTGGATTTCTGTTTCCGATCGTATATCCGGATAAACAAAACTTTTTTAAGGTGCTTGGTATCTGCTTTCTTATTGTGATCGCAATTGAGCTATTTCAGTATTTGACCTGCCTGGGCTTTTGTGATATCGATGATCTGCTTTTGAATCTGCTAAGCTGCATCATCGGCTATGTGCTTTACGCGGTCATTATTTACAGAAAAAAGAGGATCAGCGGCTTTTAGCTAATCCTCCATTGTTTTTGATTTTGGTAAAGTAAAAATAAATTCCGTACCGACGCCTACCGTGCTGATCACATTGATATTCTCATGGTGGGCGTTGATAATTTCCTTTGTGATGGCAAGGCCAAGTCCGGTTCCTTTTTTATCCTTGCCGCGCGACAGATCCGTTTTATAGAAACGATCAAAAATCGCCTTCAAACTTTCCTTGGGAATGCCGATTCCGGAATCTTTGACGGAAATGAACACGGTTTCATTTTTCTCGGTTGTTTCTACCTTGATCGTAGAGTTATTCTCGCTGAATTTGATCGCATTATCAATCAGGTTATAAAGTACTTGCTGGATTCTGCCCATATCGGCTGTTACAAACATGGTATTTCCGGTTAGTACGAGCTTGAAGCGGATTTTCTTTGTCTTGCACGTGCCTTCGAAGGTCGCCGCCGTATTTTTGATGATCTTATTGACATCAAAATCCGTAACGTCTAACAGCATTCCTTTCGTATTCAGGTTGTTCAGTGCCAAAAGGCTGTTTGTGAGCTTTGCAAGCCGATCTGTTTCATTCAATACAATTTTTAAATATTTTTCGTGCATTTCCGGCGGGATCGTACCGTCGACCATCGCTTCCAGATATCCCTTGATGGAGGTCAGCGGGGAACGAAAGTCGTGGGAAACATTTGCAATAAATTTCTTCTGATTTTCTTCCGATTGACTCAGCTCGCTCGCCATATAATTTAAGGAGGCGGCGAGGTAGCCAATTTCATCATCCTTGTTGATTTCAAATGTATATTTCAGATTGCCGCCCGCATACTCCTCCGTGGCACGCGTTATTTTTTTAAGCGGGATATAAACCATTTCTGTAAAGACAATCAAAATCATCGTGGAAAGCATGAATATGATGCCGAGTGTGATGTAGGAAATATTCAGCAGCCGATCGCGCGAGTTTTCTATTGAGCGCATGGGCGCGTGAATGACGACATAACCCTGCACTTTGAAATTGGAAGTGATCGGTGAAAACACGCTGAGCATCGTGTCATCGAACTTCCCGTAAAAATTGCCAAGCATGTAGTAGCTGTTTCCGGTGTCGGTTGGATTGAAATGATCTATCGTAATGGGTCGTGCATCGTTGATCTGCTCTCTGGAGCTGTAGATCAAATCCCCATTTTTGTTGATAATCCAGATGGAAGCGGACGTAAATGTATCAATTGCCTCGAGCTGGTCCTTTACATCGTTGGTAGAAAGTGCATCGTTGTAGAAGCTGCCGGCGTAGCGGTTGGAAATCAAGGTGGCTTCCTTGTACAAGGCGGCGGCCTTGTCCTTTACAAGAAATTCCAGTGTCATATCAGAAGTCAGCGTTGCAATGGTGACAAAGCTTAAGAAACCAAATATAATATAAGCAATTATAAACTTCAGATAGAGTGTCTGCCTGGATTTCATGCTTATTTCACCTCAAACTTATAGCCAATTCCCCATACGGTGGAGAGACGCCACGCATCATGATCCTTAATTTTTTCACGGAGACGCTTGATATGTACGTCCACAGTTCTTGTGTCACCAATATATTCATAGCCCCAAATGTGATCAAGAAGCTGTTCTCTCGTGAATACTTGATTTGGTGAGGAAGCCAGAAAATAAAGCAGCTCCAACTCCTTTGGCGGCATTTCGACTGCTTCGCCGCAGTATAAAACGGAATAGTTTGTCTGATTGATAACCAGATCGGGATATTCTACGCATTTGGCATCACTGACGACCGCCGCCGGCTTTGCCGGTACACTGCGGCGTAAAACCGCCTTTACGCGCGCGACAAGCTCCTTGGAATCAAATGGCTTTTCCATATAGTCATCGGCGCCAAGCTCGAGGCCAAGCACTTTATCAAAAATTTCTCCCTTTGCAGAAAGCATAATAATCGGGGTCGTGGATTTGGCCCGGATCTCACGGCAGACCTGATACCCGTCAATACCCGGAAGCATCAGGTCCAGCAAAATCAGATTTGGCTGAAAGGTCTCAAAGGCGGTCAGAGCCTCTTCCCCATCATGCACAATATTCGTATCAAAACACTCTTTTGTTAAATATAAAGAAATTAATTCTGCGATGTTCGCATCGTCATCGACGATGAGTATCCGTTGCTTGTTTGCCATGAAAACTCCTCCTGTTATTTGAATTCTACGATTGTAACACCGGCATCCCCTTCTCCGTATTCGGCAAGTCTGTAGGACTTTATATACCGGATTTTCTTCAGGTGTGTATGGACTGCGGAGCGGAGTGCGCCCGTTCCCTTTCCGTGAACGACACGGACGCTGGATAAATGGGCCAGGTATGCATCGTCGAGGTATTTATCCAGCTTTGCCAGTGCCTCGTCGACTGTCAGGCCAAGTAAATTAATTTCTGTAGAAATTGTGCTCGATTTTGAAAGATTCATTTTGCCTGTGCCTTTGCCCCTGCCGGAAAGCCCGGGTCCCGTCACATCGGGAGAAGCGATAAACTCAATGTCATGCATGGATGCCTGCATTCGCATGATGCCGCACTGCACAAACAGGTTGCCTTTTGCGTCTGGCAAAGAGTTGATCGTGCCGGATAAGCCCATTGACAATATTTTCACGCTTTCACCAAGCTTAAAATCGGAAGGCTTGTACTGCTTTCTGGGAGCGGGTGCTTTTTGCGCAGTTCGGTTGTTCTGCGTTTTTTCTAATTTTTTACGAAGTGCCTCGCGTTCCTTTTCCATCTCTTGGATATTTCCGCCAAAACTCCCGTGTTTCTGAAAATTTCTGATTGCTTCATCCGC
>CAZBRY010000197.1:0-4385 GCA_964494285.1 uncultured Lachnospiraceae bacterium | reverse complement strand
TGTCACCATGCGGGTGATATTTCCCCATCGTATCTCCGACTATACGGGCTGATTTTCTGTACGGTCTGTCATAGCGAATGCCCAATTCATACATGTCATAAAGCGTACGCCTCTGCACAGGCTTTAATCCATCCCTTACATCGGGTAGCGCACGCGCTATAATGACGCTCATCGCATAGTCAATATATGATTTCTGCATTACATCGGAAAATTCTGTTTTTATTATCTGCTCCTCAATCACCGTAGCCATTTATTTTGCCCCCTGTTTCTTACCTGTTTCATGCGCCTTCGCCACATCATTTCTGCACAATATCCTTCTAAACATCTAATTCCGCATCCATGGCATGTCTGTAAATAAATTCCCGCCTTGGCGGCACCTCTGTCCCCATGAGCATTTCTGTCGTGTTGGACGCGAGTCTTGCATCTTCAATTTCCACAAGCTTTAATCGCCTTGTCTTTGGATCCAGCGTGGTTTCCCATAATTGATCGGCATCCATCTCTCCAAGTCCCTTATAGCGCTGCAGTGTAAAATTTTTATGATTTTTACGATATTTCAGCAACGCCTTATCATCGTAAAGATACTCCTCTTCACCCCTTTGCGGCATCGCTTTATAAAGGGGCGGCATGGCAATATATACATGTCCTTCATAAATCAGCTCAGGCATGAAGCGATAAAACAACGTTAAAAGCAACGTAGAGATATGCGCGCCGTCCACATCGGCATCCGCCATAATGATGATCTTATCATAACGAAGCTTTGTAATATCAAAATCATTGCCATAACCCTCTGAAAACCCACATCCAAACGTGTTAATCATTGTTTTAATTTCTGCATTCGCAAGCACCTTGTCAATACTCGCTTTTTCTACATTGAGAATTTTGCCGCGGATCGGAAGAATTGCCT
Organism: uncultured Lachnospiraceae bacterium; assembly: GCA_964494285.1. Taxonomy (GTDB): domain Bacteria; phylum Bacillota; class Clostridia; order Lachnospirales; family Lachnospiraceae; genus JAEYFP01. The sequence goes on along the minus strand of CAZBRY010000197.1, from coordinate 3,481 downwards.
GATAGTTCCTATCCCTTGCTGTCTTTGCGGAACCACCCGCAGAATCTCCTTCCACAATAAAGATTTCGCATTTGGAAGCATCCCGGCTCTCGCAGTTTGCGAGCTTGCCATTGGAATCGAACGAATATTTCTGCTTCGTCAGCATATTCGTTTTCGCTTTTTCTTCTGTTTTTCTTATTTTGGCAGCCTTTTCCGCACAGGAAAGCACAGACTTTAAGGTCTCTAAATTTCTGTCAAAATAACGAACCACCTCATCGCCTGTTACCTTTCCAACCGCTTTGGCCGCATCCTGGTTGTCGAGCTTTGTTTTTGTCTGCCCCTCAAATCGCGGTGTTGGATGTTTGATTGATATAACCGCAGTCATTCCATTACGAATATCTGCACCTGTGAAATTCGCATCCTTTTCCTTTAAAATATTTAATTCTCTTGCATAGGTATTCATTACGTTTGTGAACATTGTCTTAAAACCGGTCAGATGCGTACCACCCTCGGCATTATAAATATTATTGCAAAAACCAAGCACATTTTCATGGAATTCATTGATATACTGGAATACAACCTCAACCGTGATGCCATCCGTCTCTCCGGTAAAGTAAGCCGGCTCATGAAGAACCTCTTTGTTTCCGTTAATATCTTTTACAAAGCCAATGATACCGTCCGGCTCGTGAAACTCAATCATTTTCGGTGTATCGAGACGATTGTCCACAAAATAAATGGTCAGCGCAGGATTCAAATAGGCGGTCTCATGCAGACGGCTTTTGATTTCCTCCTCTTTGAAGCGTGTCTTCTCAAAAATTGTATCATCCGGCAAAAAATTAATTTTCGTGCCGGTTTCTTTTGTTTTTCCGATGACAGGCAATAATCCGTCTTCTAACTCAATCGCCGGAACCCCTCTGCTGTAACGGTCATGAAACACCTTACCTTCTCTTCGAACCTCAATGTCCAAATATTCGGAAAGCGCATTGACAACCGAGGAACCAACGCCGTGCAGACCACCGCTTGTTTTATATACAGAATCGTCAAATTTACCACCCGCATGAAGTGTCGTGAATACGAGACGCTCCGCACTCACACCCTTTTCATGCATCCCAACCGGAATCCCTCGTCCATTATCAGAAACAGTTGCAGAACCGTCTTTCTCCAAAGATACCCATATCTTATCACAAAACCCGGCAAGATGCTCATCGACAGAGTTGTCCACAATTTCATAGACGAGATGGTTCAGTCCCTTTGTCGTTACGCTGCCGATATACATGCCCGGACGCTTCCGCACAGCCTCTAAGCCTTCTAAGACGGTAATGCTGCTTGCATCATAGTTTGATTTTCTTGTCATGTTTGTTCCCCTTGTCCCCAAATGTCTCACGACATGATGACGATTATTTCATAATCATCTTCAGATTCGCACTTCGGTGCGATATAATGTCTTAAGAATTATATCATATATAAAATATATTTCAAGAAAAAAGCACAAGAAATTGTGCCCTTTCAGCTCTTTTGCACAATAGATTGTGCTTTTTCCTGTCATAGTCCCGTCAAATCGGAAAGGTGGGAATGAGACTCTAAATAGGTCTTTATTTGTAAATGCTCCTCCTTTTCCAAATGTGGATCCTCTCTTAACAATTTTTGGGCACTGTCAGCCGCACGCTTTAATATATCGGCATCTGTGAAAATATCTCCCAACCGAAACTGCATTTCGCCGCTTTGACGGATACCAAACAAATCCCCCGGCCCCCGTTGTTTTAAGTCCTCTGATGCAATAAAAAATCCATCATTGGAGCGATTCAGTGTTTCTAAGCGCTGCATAGTCTGCCTGCTTCTGTTTGCACTCATAAATATACAATAGGATTGCTGATCCCCTCGTCCAATACGGCCTCTAAGCTGGTGAAGCTGGGATAAACCGAAGCGTTCTGCGTTTTCGATCAGCATAACGCTCGCATTTGGTACATTCACGCCAACCTCGACAACCGTCGTAGACACAAGGATGTGGATATCATTTCTGAAAAATGCCTCCATTACGGAATTTTTCTCCAAGGACTTCATCTTCCCATGTAAACAGGCAATTCGGATTTGCTCCGGAAAAACTGAACGTATTTTTTCCGCATAGGAAGTAACATCTTCCGCATCCAGCCCTTCGCTCTCTTCCACAAGCGGACAGATGATATAGGCCTGTCTGCCATTTGCCACTTCCTTTTCTATGAATTTGTACGCGGTTTTGCGATAATCTGTATTGACTACGCAGTTCTTGATTGGCAGGCGTCTTGCCGGAACCTCATCAATAATGGAAATGTCCAAATCGCCGTACATAATGATAGCAAGTGTTCGGGGAATTGGTGTTGCGCTCATGACAAGCACGTGAGGCGTATATGCCTCATTTTTCTGGGCAAGCGCCTCCCGCTGCCTGACACCGAACCGGTGCTGCTCGTCCGTGATCACAAGAGCAAGCGACGCATACCGAACCTTTTCCTGAATCAGCGCATGCGTACCTATAATAATCTGTACCTCATTATGTTCTATGAGAGAATAGACCTCTCTTTTTTTCGCCGCAGTCATTGAGCCCGTCAATACTGCAGCCTTTAGGGGAATATGGTGTTGCTTAAGTATTCCCGTAATCGTCTCGAAATGCTGCATCGCAAGTATTTCTGTCGGCACCATAAACGACGTCTGGTGGCGACTGCAACCGATCATAATCGCCGCGAGCACCGCAATGATTGTCTTGCCGCTTCCGACATCGCCCTGAATCAGACGACTCATAGATCGGCTGCTTTGCAGATCGGTCTCCACTTCTTCCCATACGCGTTTTTGCGCACCGGTCAGCCTGTAGGGCAACGCCTCGATCAGGCGTGTTGTTTCTGCGGCCGGATAAATGGAAAAGCCGTTTTCCGCTCGCGCATTGTCCTCCTTGAGCATCCGCAGCTTTAATAAAAAGATAAAAAATTCATCAAAAACAAGCCGTTTTCTCGCGTGAAGCAGTTCTTCATAATCCTTTGGAAAATGGATATGAAGCAGTGCCTCTTTTCTGGAAATCAATGACTCGTCTTTAAGAATGGAGCCGGACAACGCATCCTCATCAGGAATATCTGCCTGAAACAGCACCTGCTTCACCGATTTGCAGAGTGCCTGATTGGAAATCCCCTTGGTGAGCGGATATATGGGCTGAAGCGTATGGAGCAGCGTTTGATACTGCTCTTCTGTAACAACTGCCGGCTGTTCCACATGGAAATGACTTCCTTTCTTTTGCAGTACGCCCCGGAATACGAATTCCTTTCCAGTCTTTAAGCTTTTAGTCAGATACGGCATGTGAAACCATACTGCTGATACTACCTCGTCATCCGTCAAAAGCTGCGCTGTCACAATCTGCAGTTTTCCGACTCTGCGCATAAGTGGCTGTTTCATAACTGTTGCTTTAAAAAAGCAAACCTCGGAAAGCTGCTCCTCATTCAGCGGTTTTACCGGATCATACTTCACATAATCACGCGGATAA
>CAZBRY010000196.1:0-4406 GCA_964494285.1 uncultured Lachnospiraceae bacterium | reverse complement strand
TATAGCACTCATGAATTTCGAATACATCACCTACTCCACACCGAACATCGCCGCATGGGCTCTTATCGAAGAAGATGACATCCGAAACAGTCCGATCGCATTTCCAGATCTGACACAGTACGATAACCTCGAGACGTTTTCCTATCTCGGTGAGGAAGCGGACGCTCTTTACAATGAGTTGTGGAAGGAAGTGAAATCGGAATAGGCACGGAGTACTTATGGACAGAACAATTGTATATAAAATAACGGAACAGTCTGAGGGAATGACCGTACGCCAGCTGTTAAAGCAGTACGGTTATTCCCATCGCATTCTTGCCCATCTCAAGCATACAGAGATGGGGATTTGTGTTGAAGGCAATACGGTATACATGAATCATCCGCTTCGCAAAGATGAACTGCTCACTGTCCATTGTACAGAGGACACTTCCTCTGTACATGTCATTCCCGTTCCTCTTCCACTTGCGATCGTTTATGAGGATGAAGATCTGCTCGTCGTAAACAAACCCGCCGGCATGCCGGTTCATCCGTCTTTGAATAACTACGGCAACTCACTCGCAAATGCAGCGGCTTATTATTTTTCCGAACAGAACCTTCCTTTTGTCTTTCGTTGTATCAACCGGCTGGACAGAGATACGAGCGGCCTGACCGTGCTTGCTAAAAATATGCTCAGCGCAGCCATCCTCTCGGACATGGTGAAACGAAAAGTGATGAAGCGGGAATATCTCGCGGTTGCGGAAGGCATCACGGAGCAATGTGGAACGATTGCAGCGCCGCTTTCAAGAAAGCAAGGCTCCGTAATCGAACGGACTGTAGATTTTGAAAACGGAGAAACGGCTATTACGCACTATGAGCGGCTGTCTGCCATTACCATTTCTGATGAAACCGGCAGCAGAAATTACTCTTTTCTGAAAATTATACTTGAAACCGGGCGAACACACCAAATTCGTGTACATCTGCGTTATATAGGGCATTCTCTTCCTGGTGATTTTCTTTATAATCCGGAGTATTCCATTATAAAAAGACAGGCGCTTCATTCCGCCTGCCTTTCCTTTTCGCACCCGATTACAGGGGAGCTGCTTCATTTTGAGGCTCCGCTTCCCGAAGATATGCAAAAAATTCTTTCAAATTCTGTCCATTCCGATCATGAAATAGCAACCTGTTAATTTAGTATTTCCCGGATTCTCGGCACTTCATCCGTATGCAAATACTTCGCAAGGCATTTTACAATTAAATCGTGATCAGCAACATGATTGAGCCCAGAGACGAGAATAGAGCCAATCACGCCGACCTCTTCCACGCGGATCGGGAATCCGCCGCCACCGTTGGCATATTCATTCTCATCAAGGAAAATATCCGCCATCGTCCTCTCCGTTTTTTTCAGTTTTGTATAAAGATAAAGACTACTCGTTTCCATCATTTTAACAACATTATGTTTTCTTCTCATCCAGTTCTCGTTTGTCAGATTTTTGCCGTCAAAGCAATACTGGAACACGGTCAAACCATTATTTAAACGGATACTCACAGCCACAGAAAGTCCTCTTCTTTTCGCCTCTGCAACAATCATGTTGCCAAGCTCCCATGCGTCCGCATTTGTAAAATGCGTAAACTGTAAGATTTCCTCCTGTAATTCGAGAAGTTGCATTAATTCTTCCATTGTCTTTCCTTCTGCCATATCGCTTACCACCTTTCTATCTGATCCGCTCAGGGAATCCAACCTTCTTTTGAACCTTTCTAAGCGTCTTTCTTGCGGCATACTCTGCTTTTTCAGCATTACTCCTGATAATCCCGTCAAGATAAGACTTGTCCTCCGATAATTCCTTCACACGCGCCTGAACCGGCTTTAATACAGAAATAACCGCCTCGCCGACCGCCTCCTTGAAGTCGCCGTAACCCTTGTCAAAAAACTCTTTTTCCACATCTTCCTGCTTCTTTTCCGTACATGCTGAATAAATATCAATCAGATTTTTGATCCCCGGCTGCTCGTCTCTATAACATACCCGTGCTTCGGAATCCGTTACCGCCCGCTTGCACTTTTTCATAATGACATCGGGTGAATCCAACAAATAGATACTCGCATTTGGATTTTCATCAGATTTTGACATCTTTTTCAAGGGGTCCTGCAGGCTCATAATCTTTGCCCCCACTTTACCGATATACGGTTCCGGTATCGTAAAGACATCTCCGTAAATCGAATTAAAACGCTGTGCAATATCTCTCGTGATTTCCAAATGCTGCATCTGGTCAATCCCGACCGGAACAACATCTGCCTGATATAATAATATATCCGCCGCCATTAATACCGGATAAGTAAACAGTCCCGTATTAATATTGTCAGCATGCTTCGCAGACTTATCCTTAAACTGCGTCATGCGATTTAATTCGCCCATATAAGTAAAACAGTTCAATATCCACGCAAGCTCGGCATGTTCAGAAACATGGGACTGATAATAAATGCAGTTCTTCTCCGGATCAAGTCCGGCTGCAATATAAAGCGTAAGTAAAGCGCGCGCACGTTTCCGAAGCTCCGCCGGATTCTGACGAACCGTAATAGAATGCAGATCGACGACGGAATAAAAGCACTCATATTCTTCACTCAAGGCCACCCAATTCTTTAATGCGCCGAGATAATTGCCAAGTGTCAGCGTTCCTGTAGCCTGCATACCTGAAAATAATACTTTCCTATCACCTAACATCTTCTGTTCCTCCAAATTTTCTTCTAATACTTAGTTTATCACCATGAACAACCCTAGTCAATTATGGAATCTGTTTCTCAAGCCTCCCTGCTCCAAACATTTCCTTTCTTGTTATTAGTCTCCTATGTACAAAATTGTTACAGAAATGTTACAATCAGTTTGTGCTTAGCTAAGGCAATGTAACATCTAATAAACAGTCCGTTTCATCTATCTGGGCTGACATAAAGGAGGTCAAAGGATTATGTGTTTTTCAAATTTAAACTTTAACTGTTCAAACATGAATTGTTCTGACTTATACGCATATATCTGTCAGTTGCTCGGAAAGAGCTGCAGCTAATAGATCGCGCAGCAGAGGAAGGGCCTATGCCCTTCCTCTTTTTTGTATCACAGATTTTAGGTGCAAAATCAGTCACAGCAGGAATTGCATTCATTCCGGCTGCTGCCGCATGAAGAACCCGAATCAAACGGCTGCATAATTGGTCCGCATCCACATGAGGAAGATCGGGAAGAAGACCTTGGCGGTCCGGAGGGTCTGGGCGGTTTGCCGCAGCGGTTGGGGCTGTTCTGGTTACAACTGCTGCATAAAAGTAATAATATAATGATCAAACAACAATTCATATGAGATTCTCCCTTTTCATGTCTATCATTATACTATATGAAGTCTTACCTAATTACGTGACTGTATCAGCTGCCGATTAAAACGAGAATGCTGCGCTCTGAAACAGTGATCTCCTCCTGCTTCTTTACGAGCGACTCGGCAAAGGACTCTCTGTCCATGTGATCCGTTGTATCGAAACAATATTCCCATTTCATTCCCTTTGGCAGCTTGGGAAGACCAAAAAGATGAGGTTCCCAATGCATGTTATATGCAACAAAGAAAAATGTATCTTCTGTTCTTTTGTCAATCCTCGCATATTTTCCGCATAGCATGATGCCGATATGGCGAATGTGGTTTTCCATTTTTGGATACCATGCGGAATCCCCATGGTAGGACAAATCTGGATAACCACACCCCGCATAATCCATAATGCGAAACTCTTCCTCCTTATGCAGGATCGGATGCTTCTTCCGCAAAGCGATTAATTGTTTCACATAACGAAACAATTCCTGGGACCGCTTCGTCTTCTTCCAATTCAGCCATGTTACCTCATTATCCTGACAATATGCATTGTTGTTGCCATACTGCGTGTTGCAGAATTCGTCGCCGGCAAGCAGCATCGGCGTCCCTTGGCTGAGTAAGAGCAATGCAAACGCATTTTTCATCTGTTTCATCCGAAGCACAAGAACAGCCTTTCTCCGAGTGACTCCTTCGATTCCACAATTCCAGCTATTATTATAATTGGTTCCGTCCTTATTGTCCTCGCCATTTGCTTCATTGTGCTTGTAATCGTAGGAAACAAGATCATGCAGCGTGAAGCCCTCATATGCTGTCACATAATTAATGATATGGATATCCTTCGGATTTCTCCGCTGCCTGTATAAAAATGCCTGCAACATGTCTTCGTCGCTTTTTAAGAAACGACGCATATCCATCATGAATTCCTGATTTATTTCCGCAAGGTTACAATTAACGGAGTGATTTCCCCTGAATATACGCTCCTTATCGTAATTGGTGCCATAGAGCTTTGTATCCACAAGCAGCGGCTCCGTTGCGAGCAGCTCCATCGGCAGATTTTCACCCTTTAGATGAAAACCGTCCACGTGATAGTCCGT
>CAZBRY010000195.1:0-4409 GCA_964494285.1 uncultured Lachnospiraceae bacterium | reverse complement strand
TGCTTCAGAAATGCGGTATTCCGATGCGGGTGGCGGCGATCCTTGCAAGTACCGTTATCGTTGCTTATGGCATAATGACTGGGCTTTCCACATCGACTCTGCGGGCTTTGATTATGTTTTTGCTTAGTATATTTGCTGCGTGTATCGGCAGGAGCTATGATCTACTTTCGGCAGCTTCCGTTTCTGCTATTCTGATCGTGCTGGAGAATGTTACTTATTTATACGATGCCGCATTTCAGCTTTCCTTTGGGGCCGTAGTTGGAATCGGACTTTTATGCCCATTACTGGAAGAAATGCAGCACTCATGGTTAAAATATCGGGCGAAATTTTATATGAAAAAAACCGAGATTCCAAAAATGATGAAAAAAATACAAAAAGGAATCGTGCGGGGAGCCGGAGTCAGTCTTGCAACGCAGCTCGCGACGATGCCGATCGTGATGTGGAATTTCTATCAAATTTCCTGCTATGGCATCATAGTCAATCTTTTGATTATTCCCCCAATGGGAATATTGCTTGCAACAGGAATTCTCGCAGGCTTTCTCGGCAATGCAGCCAGCTATCTTTCACCTGTGTTTTCAAATATAACAAATGTAATATTATATGCTTCCTATCTGATTTTGATTGCATATGAAAAAATAGCGAAGTTCTGCGGGACGCTCCCTGGAAACCTATGGATTACAGGAAAGCCTGCAGTTTGGCAGATCGTGATCTATTATGTGCTGCTGTTTTCAGGATTATTATTTTACTGCCATCATAAGCAGACAAAAAAATGCAGGGGCATTCTATTTGTAAAAATAGGAATTAGTTTTATGATAGCAATCTGTGTACTGTCCGTTCGAAGTAGTGCGGAATTTGAGCTACATGCATTGTCGGTAGGGCAGGGAGACTGTTTTCTGATTAAGGGTAAGAATACACCGGTTATTATTGTGGACGGAGGAAGCAGTGACGAAAAGCAGGTGGGGAAATATAGAATTATTCCGTGTCTGAAGGCAAATGCCGTCAATCGGATCGATTATGTGTTTCTGTCCCACTTGGACATTGACCATATAAGCGGAATCTTAGAAATTCTGGCGGACGAGGATTGCGGCATTGCGGTGGGACGGATTATCCTGTCGGAAGCTGCCGCGTTATCCGAGCCGGAGGGGGTCGATGGGGCAGATACGCCGATTATGGAATTGGCTGCTCTTTCCGCCCAGCGTAAAATTCCGATCTATTTCATGGAGGAGGGAGAGGAATTGGCGTTGAAGGGGGTGCAAATAAAGTGCCTTTCTCCCGCTGTTTCAAAAAGTGATATATGGCGCTTACGGGACGGCAATGAGAATTCGCTTGTATTGCAAATGGAGTATGTACCGGCCGGATTTCGGGCGTTGTTTACAGGAGACATCGGAGCGGATGCGGAACGGGAACTGCTTGCACGCCTTGAGCCGATACACTATTTAAAGGTGGCGCATCATGGCTCGCGCAATTCCTCCACAGTAGAATTTTTGGAAAAGACGTCTGCCAGAATCGCAGTGATATCGGCGGGAGAAGGGAACCGCTATGGACATCCACATAAAGAGACGCTGCAACGGCTGGATGATAAAATAACATACGTTACATTTGATGTTGGGCAAATTTCTTTAAAAATAAACAATAAAAAAGTGACGATTGCCACCTTTTTAAATTAATGAAGGAAGACAAGGGTCTCCCTATATTACATGTCTAGATAAATGCCGATTCTTTCCGCGTATCTCCTGCTGAATGAGTATTTCAGATTTACCCAGACGGCAGTTTGAACAATTCCTGTAAAGGAATGTACGAAAAGCGGCAATGCTGCGGTTAATGCGCAGAAGTTTGATGACGTGTTTGCCGCAACACACCACATAACCTCTGTCATGCTGCTAATTAATGTGGACAGGAATGCTTCCTCATCATCGGCATATAAATTCGGCATATTTAGATTTTCTTTTACATAGTTACAGGTGTTTACTTGAAAATCGTCCTCTTCCATGTCGTCGGAATAATTGTTGCTATAATACTGCAAAACTCTTTCCAAAACGATATGGGATGTGTTTTTAGCAGACTTTGAGCCATATTCATCATTTCCGGCGGCAGACAGCAAAGCAATGTTTTCTTCTAGTACAGAATTAATCACATGGATCTGTTCTGTGGTCTGGTCATAATCAAAATTGTCATAGCATAATGCGGCAAGACAGGCGATGCCTGGGAAATAAGAGGAAGAATCCGACGCATTCAGAAAGGAATTGTACGCAGCGATATCGTCGGAAGATATGATGTAGGGCAAATGATTGGAGGCAGAAGCCTTTCCCGCACCGTCAACATAATGAGAGAGATATAAATACACGACGTAATTTCCGAAATCTGCCGCATTGTTTAGATTCCCTTCATAATAACCGGAGGGATTGTTTTGTGCGATAGAATAGACATTGCATAATCTTCGGATCTGTTCACTCTCGTTTGTTTTTGAACTTTTCTTTTGATCAAAGAAAGACTGTAAAGAATCGCCTTTCGTTTTGGACAGCCGGTATAGCATTTGCAGATCTTGCGCGCTTACATTGCCGGAGATGGCAAACAGATCAGCTATGTCTTTTAACGAAAAACCAAGTTCATCTAAATTGCGTATCATAGTTTGCATGTTAATCAGTACATCGGAGAGTTTCCATACGGAAAGTTGAGTATTTGTCTCTGCATAAGTAATCATTGGATTTATGGCGGTCAGGCATGTTGCCAGAATCAATGCAATTGCCTTTTTAATAATCCGTTTGTTTATTTTTCTCATGTGCCGGCCTCTTTATTTGTTGGTAATTTGAATGTGTCTGTACTTTTCAGAACCTTCATCAATAGTTTAACCCTTTTCTTTCCATAATGCAACTGTTTTTGAATAATTTTACATAAATAATTTTGTTAGGGAGACATCTTTTTATGAACATGAGAATGTGTTATAATAAATCGCATGAAAAGCATAAACGAGGATATTAAAAACGGACAATTTAAAAAGGTGTATTTGCTATATGGAGAGGAAGCGTATTTGCGCAGCCAGTACCGGGATCGCTTGAAGGCTGCGTTGAGCGGGGAGGGTGATACAATGAACGTTTCCACCTATAGCGGCAAGGAGGTCAACCCGAGCGAAATTATTGATCTGGCGGAGACTTTGCCTTTTTTTACGGATCGGCGTCTTATCATTTTGGAGGACACCGGATTTTTCAAGAACGGGTGTGATTCTCTTGCGGAATATGTAAAAGAGATATCGGAAAGCACGTGTATCGTGTTCGTGGAGGAAACGGGTGATAAGCGCGGCAGACTTTATAAGTCGGTCAAGAACAGCGGTCGGGCGGTCGAATTTGCCAGGCAGGAGGAGGCAATCCTCAAGAAATGGATATTAGGACAGATCAAAAAGGAAAGCCGGCAAATATCGGAGGGCGCTTTGCTTCTCTTTTTACAGCGGACAGGAAATGATATGGAAAATATATCAAGGGAACTGGAGAAACTACTCTGTTATACGCTTCAAAAAGACACGATTACGGCGTTGGACGTAGAAGCTGTTTGCACAGTACAGACGACAAATCGCATTTTTGATATGATTAATGCTGTTGCAGCTAAGCAGCAGAAGGTGGCGCTGCAGCTCTACTATGATTTATTGACGCTAAGAGAACCATCGATGCGGATTTTGTTCCTGCTTGCGCGGCAGTTTAATCTTTTGATGCAGGTAAAACAGCTTCGCAAAGAGGGAATATCGCCTTCTGTGATTGCAGAGAAAACAGGGCTGCATAGTTTTGTTGTACAAAAATACATCGCACAGGCCGCCAAGTTTTCTGATAAAACATTGCGATCGGCAGTTGAGGAATGTGTAGAACTGGAGACTGCGGTAAAAACGGGTCGGATGAACGATATAATGAGTGTGGAGTTGTTACTTGTAAAGTATTCACAGGCATAAATAAAGAAACGAGGCGGATGCGGGTAAGACCGATCGGCCACGCATAAAAGGAGGACGAAAATGGAAGATTATTCAAATGATTTTTCAAAATGGGTACAGGGAGCAGTTGATAAAGCAAAGGAATTTGGCGGTATCGCCAAACTGCATGCACAGATCAAGACAGAAGAGGCCAAAAAACAGGAGCAGTATTACCGCCTTGGAAAGAAATATTATGAACTGTACAAGGATACACCGGAAATGGAGCTTGTTGAATTTATTGACAAGCTGTCAGCCTGCGATGAGAAAATAAAGGAATACAAAAGAGAGTTGAAAAACGAGCAGGATGTGGGATATCGGGAGGTTTACAGGAAAACCGAAGAATCTGATGGGAGCGAAGGGTAAGGAAATGAGGGTGACGAACAATAGGCGATGAAATAATGCCAGCTTTGAGGATTAAATAATTTACGCACTAAAAAGGCCTTGTTCCTTAGTATTT
>CAZBRY010000194.1:2534-4452 GCA_964494285.1 uncultured Lachnospiraceae bacterium | reverse complement strand
TCCCCATACCTGTAAAGCACCGTTATGCCGGTTACCACGCATTGACTGTCTGTGTCTGTCTCCTCGTCAGTTACAATGGAAAACTGCGGTGGATGCTCGGTATCCACCAATAATTCTCCCGTATCAATCATCGGGAGAGCCTCTTGAAGGCAGCTGCACAACGATTCTTTGCTGCCATATACTTCTTGAAGTGCATTGCAGTAGTTTGACGCAAATATTCTTAACGCCTCATCCTCACCCATGGCGCTGCCGCTTCCCAAACTTCGCTGCAAGCTGCTGTATTCTTTTGCCGCACAGCTCCTCGCCTGATTTTCAATGGCGGCAGAGAGCTCTTGTCCCGCCTGCTTAAATCCGTCCTTCGACCAAATTTCTAATTTCTGGTTAATCTGCTGTTTTGTCAAACCCACCGATCTGCCGGAAAGTATCAGCACAAAAAAAGCAATCACAGAAAGAAAAAAAACAGCCGCCACTGTAATTACCGTACCGGAATGTTTCACCGCGATTCTCCTCTTCCAAAACAAATTCAACTATATCTGCCTCAGACTACATGGTTTTCACAAAATCATACAGCATCACCATCGGCTGCAAAATTGACAGGATCAGCAAGCCAACAAGTAATGCCATCAAAACAACTGAGAGCGGTTCCAAGCATGCCTGACGCCTGCTTGCCGTCCTGATCGCCTCTTCCTCATAATAATCAGCAAGTCCTTCCAGCATCTCTCCGAGGTTGCCGATTTCCTCGCCAATAGAAACCATTTGTAAAAGCATTGGGGAAAATAGTCCGGAAGCAGTCAGTGCCTTGGAAAGCGTCATGCCCTTCTCCATCTCCTCTGAGGCCGCAAGTAAAGTGCGCCGAAACAGCTCATAACCTGTAAATCCAGAGGACACTTCCAACGCTTCCTGAGCCGATACGCCCGCATAAAACATTGCTGAAAGCGTCCTGGAAAAGCGGGCATACGCAAGCTGCTTGTGCAGCCTTCCAAAAAAAGGAGTCTCCAGTCTGATTTTTGAATAAAACAGCTTTCCCTTTGGGGTAAGCCCATAAAGTCTATACACAAGAAAAATACCAATCAAAATTGCAAGAAATAAATACCAGTATTCCAAGCAAAAGCTGCTGATCCGTATTACAAACTGCGTCATATATGGCAGCACAAGGTCAATGTCCCCAAACATCCCCACAAAATGGGGAATGACCACGAGCAACGTGGCGACTGCGATAAAAAGGCAGACTCCAGCAATAAATGCCGGATAATAAAAAGCCTTTTTCGTCATTTCTTTCAGTTTTTCCTCCGACTCAAACTGAGCCGCCATATAAGTGAACGCTTGATCAAGATTTCCCGTGATTTCAGCCTCCTCAACAGCACGAATCAGCAGCACAGGGAAAATTCCTCCCTGCATTTCCATCGCATGCCACAGTGATTCTCCGGCTCCTGTTAAATCGGCTAACGCCGTCACACCACGTTTCAGCCATTTATTCTCCGTCTGTTCCGCTAAAATCTGCAGCGCATTCACCGGATTGATGCCCGCATGCAAAATGCGTGCGAACTGCCGGCAAAACATCGCATAATCAAATGGCCGGATTGCACGGGAATGCAGACCCAATTTGCTTTTAAAAGAAACCTCCGCAAGTTCCGACACAATCAGTCTGTCCGATTTCAAACGCATGGATGCCTGCTCTTTGGTTGCAGCAAACATCGTTCCCTTTCGTTCTTTTCCTTCCGAAGTGATCACCTTGTACTCAAATTCCGGCATTGTCTTATCCTTCACTGTCTTTCGTTATTTCCGGTACTTCTCTCTCCCGATCTTTTCACACGTTTCCTCGTATTCTCCATAATCATCTCCAACCCGGAGCATGGCTTCTTCATACTCCGTTTTATGACGCTGTTTATACGGTTCGCTCAGCTTTCCTTTATAATAA
>CAZBRY010000194.1:0-2524 GCA_964494285.1 uncultured Lachnospiraceae bacterium | reverse complement strand
CGCATGCTCCTTCATCCGCTCATCCAAATAGGTATGACCAAGTCTTATGTAAAAATCGGACAGCTCCGGCAGAAGCTTCGCGATGCAGCGTTGATAAAATTCGGCGGAAAGTGTAAGCTCATCCGCAAAATAATATGCTTCGCCCAACCCAAAGCACGCCTGTGTATACACAACGGAATCCGGCTTCTCAGATGACAGAATACGCAGATAAAGCGGAACTGCTGACTCATGCTGCCCCAGACCACGCAGCCGCTGCGCCTCTTCGAAATCAGTTTTGATCCGATCACGCTGCCCTTGCGCATAATGATTCGTATCGAGAATGTCCGCCGCCGCTTCCAAAGAAATTGCCTGTGCAAAATATAACATCCGAAAAAGTGAGTTTTCTTCTTCCGGCTCCGCCTGCAGATCATGATAGAGTAACTTTTGGTTCAACTTATTCAGCAAAACCGACTCCATATGCACATCCGCGTAAGGCTTTATTTTCCGAAAACGGCGAAATACCAAAAGCAGGTATTTTAACAACTCTGACTGAATGGAATTCTCCTCATATTCCGGTAAAGCCTCCTTGTCAAAAATCCTCCAATCTGCAAACCGCTGCGCTCGGCCAATGCCCTTTTCGGCAAAAGAAATCCGCATAGAAAACGGCTCGCCAAGCGCGATCAAGTCCTCATTATACAAGACATAGACCCCGCTCGACGCAAAATCCTTTTCTTCAAAAGACATCGTTTTTTCGTACTGCAAATGCAGCGCATGATTTAACCTGAATGCGATCATTGTTTTACTCCTAATCCAAATCAAATACCTGTACGCGAATCAGGGATGCCGTATCGCTGCCCGACAGCGTCGTCGGAAGTCCGCTTCTCCGATTATACACCGAATCCGTCGCTACGATGAATATCCTGCGCGTGTTCAGCGCCGTTGCGGAGGCCGCCGTATCATTCCACAGTGCGTTATTCGCCCCGAGGTAATAGACCGGCACCTTTGTTTTATAGGTTTGCCCGCTTAAAAGATTCTTCGGATCCGCTTTTACTTCCAACCCGGTCGCCTCGTCCCTGTAATAAAGTGCATCATCGTAATAAGGAGAACTTCCCGTCATCGGCAATTCCAATACATTTACAGGATCCTTATTCAAATAAATGGTCTCTTCCCCCGGCGTTCCCTCCGGCACCTCAATGTACAGCTTCGCGCTCATTGTATGATCAGTGTTTGCCGTATTCTGTATCAGGCTGACCGAGCTTGCCTTAAAATAAATATCCTCTGCCAGATCCATAACGCCGCTTTCCGTGATGGCATTTCTCTCCATATTCTTAAGCTGCGTGTCGTAAGATACATAAATGTTTTGGATCTCTCGCGCGTTATCCTGATAGTTTTCCTTGATATTCACAACAGGTGCATGCAGCCCCGCCCGATACGCAGCAATCATCGTATTAATGAACAGCTTGATTTCCTGCTCCGAGCCGTTGGTTATAACACTGCTGTGACCGACGCCGCTATAGGTAATATTTCCTTTATTATAAATATAATAATTATTTCTGACATCGTTGGGAGACATTTCGTACATATCGCGCCCCGAGCTGCCGGTAATCGATTTACTTGTCGAGTCGCTGATACAATACCATACCACAATATCGCTCTCTCCATCCCGATCATCATCCGCTGTAAAATCAAGCTGGTAATACTGAGCATGCGTATTTGCAACATTAAAGCGCTCATTCAGCTTATACGGGTACGTTGTAATCTGCCCACTGTTCACTTGCGTCACATACTCGTTGTCGTACTGACCGTTGCCATCATCAATTCCATTTAAATTTCTAAGAGACGGGAACGCCTGTCCGCTGCCATCGTTTCCTTTGTAAGCAAAGCAATTCATGGCCGGATACGTAAAGCCCTGTATCTCACCAAGCGTCTGACTCTTCCCAGAATTCGTTACAAATGCTTTTTCTCGATCAAATGCCCTGTTGGATGAATCCTCCGATGCGCCAAGCACATTATAACGATCCATACCGACCAAACCGCGAATCATACGGTTAAACTGATATCCCCAGTAAGGAGCGGCGTCTGAGGTTAAAGCGCTCACCGTACCGTTTGTCTCCTGCGAATAAAACTGTCCCGACGGCACGTTAATGAATGATGTCGTATCATGCGTAAACAACACACTCCGGCCGCTTGCAATATATTCCTCAATTGCGCTGACCACAGTCGCGTTCGGTTCCTGATAACAATCGGCAAAACCCAGAATCAGCATATCATATTCCTGCAGATATTCCAAATAAGCCTCAAAGTCCCCAGACGGAGATATGGCATTGAAGGCGCTTGCACTGATGGTATCAATATCCACAGCATAACGAACACTTTCATCCGTCAGCAGCTTATAAAAAAGACCCGATGTGTTCGCGTATTCCTGTTGCATGTTCCATGTTGTTGATCCGGCGGAGTTAATCTGCAATATATTAACTTCCGTCTTTTCCTGCTTTCGTATTTCATAATATCCGATCGCGCCCGAACGTCTGTATTCATTATTATT
>CAZBRY010000193.1:0-4471 GCA_964494285.1 uncultured Lachnospiraceae bacterium | reverse complement strand
TATTTGAATAAATGTTATCAGTTCGGCTATTTTCCAAAGCATTTGTCCTATGAGACTGAGGCGCTGATGGAGCGCAAGGCACAAAAGGCGGGAGAAGCGCAAAAGGCGCAAGCCGCAGGGGTAACGACGATCTTGTGGGAAGGCCGCATGCTGCGGCTAAAGCGTCCGGATTTGGTCCTAAAGGCCGCAAAGAATTTAAAGAAAAAAGGGTATATTTTTCGT
Organism: uncultured Lachnospiraceae bacterium; assembly: GCA_964494285.1. Taxonomy (GTDB): domain Bacteria; phylum Bacillota; class Clostridia; order Lachnospirales; family Lachnospiraceae; genus JAEYFP01. The sequence goes on along the minus strand of CAZBRY010000193.1, from coordinate 4,249 downwards.
GTGACGATGATCGGAGAGGGCGAAGAACGCATCCGGATCGAGCGCATGGCAGAGCGGTATGGTCTCTTGGATACGGTTACGTTTGAAGATTTTCTGACTCCGGATGAGGCACGCGAGAGGATGGCGGATGCAAAGGTATATGTCATGACGAGCAACTTTTGGGAGGGCTGGGGTTCTGTCATTTATGAAGCGTTAAACGCGGGCTGTGCGGTTGTGGCAAGCCATGCCTGCGGCGCGACACCGTGGCTTGTAAAGCATGGAAAAACGGGACTTGTGTTTCAAAGCGGAAGCGCCCGCAGCCTGACAAGGCAGCTGGAAACGCTCTTAAAAAGACCGGAGTTACAGCAAAGCTACGGGATTGCAGCCTATGAGCAGATGCATCAGCTTTGGAATCCGAAGACTGCGGCAAAAAACGTGCTGATACTCGCAAAATGTTTAGGGGAAGGGCGTGAATGCCCGATTCAGGAAGGACCCTGCAGTAAGGCCGGCTATTTAAAGAACAACTGGTTTCGTGATTGAGGGAGAGCACATGATTGAAGAAGGAAATAGGAAGCGCAAGATTTTATATCTGATGGAATTTCCGATCGACCTGCCGGGCGGCGGGCAGATGTCCACATGGACGCTGTGTGAGGAACTGTGCGGGACAGAGTTTGAGCCGGTTGTCGCCTGTCCGCGTCTGCTTACAAAAACGCAGGCGGATGTTCCGTTTCGCGTCGCAGAGTATTTATCCGATGAAAATCGGGAGAAAAGCAGGCTTCGCAGACTCTTTAATTTTTTCCGCCGAATCGGTTCCTTTTATCGGATGATCCGCGCCGAAAAGCCGGATCTAATTCATGTTTCCATGTCGGAATCGCTGATTACCTTTGGCTTTCTGCGCTGTGTCGGGCTGTTTTCTGCGATTCCTTTTGTCTATACGGACAGAGGGCTGTGTTACGGTTATCGCAGGCACTCGAAGGCTTGCATCATGCGTACGATGAAGCATGCGGCAAAAATGATCTGTACGACACAGTATAATAAAGCTCTATGGACGGACGCCAAGATACCGTGTGAGATTGCGGTCATCCCGAATACGATCGATAAGGCATTTGAAGAGTTCAAAGAAGGAAAGCGAGAAGAACAGCGGAGGAAGTACGGTGTTTTAGAGGATGATTTTGTCATCGGTTTTGCGGGACGCATTTCAGAGGAAAAGGATTGGCCGTTTGTGGAACAGCTTGTGTCCGCTTTAAAGAGGAACGGCCTGCAGTTTAAGGTGGCGCTCGTGCTGTCCGTTTATGAGGCGCAGGATGCGCTTCTTGTAGAAGAAATTAAAAGCAGCATTATCAAGGAGATCGGCAATGAAAATTTAATCTACATGCAGGATTTGTCGCAGGTGGAAATTGCGGAGTATTACTACCTTGTGGATGTATTTGTAATGACTTCGATGTTTGAGTCGTTCGGAAAAGCGGCGGTCGAAGCAATGAGCCGCAAATGCGCGGTTCTATCGACGCGTGTCGGCGGACTTACCGAGGTGATTGGGAAGGAAGAAAATCTCTATACGAAGGAGAACCTGCAAAAATTTACGAACCGCATGAAGGTGCTTTGTGAGGATCAGACGGCGCTGGAGGGCGACCGGGAATTTTTTTACCGGCGTTATCTGAACAATTATACGAAGGAAGTCCATGTGGAAAGGCATCGGGCACTTTATAGGGAGCTTCTTCAGTAGCCTCTGCTGTATTTCAGGTTTGCTTGAGTCTTAAATACAAAAATGTTATACTATCATTATTATGCCGCCTAATGGAAGGACTTGGAGGAACAACGGATGAATGTCTTGGCAAATAGACTAGACAGAGGATTCTATCAATATCAAGAAGAATTTGAGCAAAAGGCGATCGAGGTGTTGCGCTCGGGCTGGTATGTGCTCGGGAAGGAGGTAAGCTCTTTTGAGGAGGAGTTTGCGTCCTATATCGGTACGAAATACTGCGTAGGGCTCGCGAGCGGTTTGGATGCGTTATGGCTTGCGTTTCGCGTGCTCGGGATCGGTAAGGGCGATGAGGTGATTGTACAGGGAAATACCTATATCGCAAGCGTTATGGGGATTACAATCAACGGCGCGACGCCAGTATTTGTGGAGCCCGATGAATATTATAATATCGATACGGCTAAAATCGAGGAGAAGATTACAGCGCGCACAAAAGCGATTCTCGTCGTGCATTTATACGGGCAGGCCTCCAAAATGGATACGGTATTGGATCTTTGTAACAAATACGGTCTGCGTCTTGTGGAGGATTGCGCACAGTCACACGGTGCATGCTTTGATGGGAAGATGACGGGCAGCTTCGGCGATATCGGCTGTTTTTCTTTCTATCCGTCAAAAAATATCGGCGCATTCGGAGACGGCGGCGCGATCGTGACCAATGATGAAAAAATAGCAGACGATATGCGGATGTACCGTAATTACGGGAGTGAGAAGCGCTATTATAATAAAGTAGTAGGGACAAATTCCCGTTTGGATGAAATTCAGGCGGGGCTGTTGCGTGTCCGATTAAAGCATGTGCAGGAGTTGACGGACGAAAAGAAGGAGATTGGTGCCCGGTATCAGAGCAGACTGCACAATCCTCTGTTTACATTACCGCCGCTTATGGAGCGGGCGACCCACATTTATCATCAGTTTGTGATCCGTTGTAAGGAACGCGGCGAGCTGATTTCATATTTAAAAGAAAAGGAAATCGGGACAATCATTCATTATCCGATTCCGCCGCATTTGGCGGAGGCATATGCATATCTTGGTTTTCATGAGGGCGATCTGCCGCTTACGGAGGCTTGCGCAAGGGAAGTGCTTTCGATTCCGGTGTACAATGGCATGACGAAAGAGGAACAGAATTACGTGATTGATGTGCTCAACGCATTTCAGGGCCGGTCATAAGACGGCTAACAGAAAGATTGGAGAGGCTGCATGAATATAAAGGAACAGTATCAGATATTAGAATTCGGAGAGTTCGGAGACGAGCGCGGAAACCTTGTCGTCGCGGAATGCGGCGGAATGGATGTGCCATTTGAGGTGAAGCGCGTGTTTTACATGTATGGTTCGGATGCGACTGTAATTCGCGGGCGCCATGCGAACAGGCGTACCGAATTTGTGCTGATCAATGTGAGTGGGTCGAGCAGAGTAAAGGTTGATAATGGGTTCGAGACGGACATTGTGGAGTTAAACAGGCCGAGGATGGGTCTGTATCTTCCGCCTATGCTTTGGAAGGATATGTATGAATTTTCGCAGGATTCCGTCCTTTTGGTGCTCGCAAGCGAGCATTATGACGGTGGGGAATATATCCGTGACTATGAGGAGTTTATTAAGGAAGTAGGAGGCGCACGGCATGAGTAAGATTTCCATCATCATACCGGTTTATTTTAATTCGGACACGCTGATGCTGCTTTATGAGGATATGAAAGAGAAAATTCTCCATAAAATCGGCGCATATGAAATTGTTATGGTAGACGACGGTTCGGAAGACAATTCGTGGGAGGTCATGAATCAAATCCGTGAGCGGGACGAGCATGTGAAATGTATCCGCCTTTCCAGGAACTTTGGCGAGCATGCGGCACTCCTTGCCGGTCTGACACACTGCGGCGGTGACTGTGCCGTGACGAAGCAGGCCGATTTGCAGGAGGATTCCGAGCTGATCCTTGAGATGTATGAGAGCTGGAAGCGCGGCAATAAGGTAGTACTTGCGGTGCGTGCACAGCGGGATGATTCCGCAGTCAAAAAGTTTTTTGCAAATATGTATTACGGCATCGTCAGAAAGTTTATCGAAAAGAAAATGCCGGTCGGCGGCTTTGACTGCTATCTGCTTGATAAGCAGGTCATAGAAGTTCTGCAGATGCTCGATGAAAAAAATTCGGCGCTGACTTTGCAGATCTTATGGGCGGGCTTTCAGTCGGAAAAAATTTATTTCCATAGAAAAGATCGAGAAATCGGGCAGTCCCGCTGGACTTTTTCTAAAAAGTTCAAGCTTGTAATGGATTCGATGATGAGTTTTTCTTATTTTCCGATTCGGTTCATGTCGGGTGTCGGTGTTGTTTGCGCGATGATTTCGTTTTTATGGATCATCGAGGTTGTTTTGGAACGCCTGATTGTCGGTACGCCGATCGAGGGCTGGGCTTCCCTCATGTGTCTCGTTCTGTTTTCAACGGGAATGATTCTTCTGATGCTCGGCATCCTTGGAGAATATTTGTGGCGAACGCTTGATGCGAGCCGCAACCGTCCGCCGTTTTT
>CAZBRY010000192.1:0-4510 GCA_964494285.1 uncultured Lachnospiraceae bacterium | reverse complement strand
AGCTGGACAGGGAAAAAAAGATGCAGAAAGCGATATTGGAAATCAAGAAGAAATACGGAAAGAATGCCGTTCTAAAGGGGATGAATCTGGAGGAAGGCGCGACCACATTGGATCGGAATAAGCAGATTGGAGGGCACAAGGCATGAAGAGAGAATACGACGACATCCTCCATCTGCCACACCATGTTTCTGTGACGCGCCCTCATATGGAAGCCATTGACCGGGCGGCACAGTTTTCTCCCTTTGCCGCACTGACCGGCTATGAAGGTGCTATTAAAGAGACCGCCAGACTAACCGATGCGAGAATCGAATTAGACGAATACAGGAAAGAGGTTTTGAACGATAAGCTACAGATCATAGTAGACCGAATCAAAGAGCATCCTTCAATCGAAATCACCTACTTTCAGCCGGATGAAAAGAAGAACGGCGGTGCCTACATTACTGCTACCGGTCCGGTTGAAAAGATAGATCAATATAGACGGATGGTTGTTTTGACGGATGGCACTGCAGTTTTTGCAGATGAAATTATCAGCATAGAGGGAAAGATATTCGAAGCTGCGGGAAGGGAAGCTAAGACCCTCTAAGGATTCTAAGAAGTTCTTGTAGAATTCTATTGAAAGAGAAGGGCAAGATGATGTATACTTTGTATGGCAACATTGGGGAGAAAACAGGGTATTTATTATTACTAATTCTTGTGTTTCACATCATTATATTAGAAATATGAAATAATAATTAATTGAGAAGAGGTGGCAGAAAGAACAGACTGATTTGGGGGCTTGTATTTATTTAAAAATAAAATACGGATTTTAAAAAACTAAGGGAGATAAAAAATGAGAAATAAATCCAGAGGGATGACAATTAAAGTAAAGTTAGCGTTAGGATTTTCGGTACTGGCATTATTGCTGGCGGCAGTCGGTGTGTTAGGTAAGCTTGCTTTGGAACGTATTCAGACGCGTTCGGATGCTTTATTAACGAATAATGTGCAGGATATACAGGATTTACATTTACTAAAGGAAGATTTACTAAATATCAGAAGTGAACTTCAAAGAGCTGTATTATACAGTGATCCGGAAAAAACGTCGAGTGCGATGGAGTCGATTGACAATTACGAGATAATGATAGAGGAATGTTTGAATTCGTATGCGAGTAGGATGGAGGATCAGGATAAGGAGGCCTGGAATATTTTTTTGACAAGTGTTGATGCGTATCATGAGGCAAGGAATGTTGTATTAACTCTTGCTGTTGATGGAAAATACGAGGAAGCCGAAGAAGGAATGGATAACGTTACTGAAATCAGGGAAACGATGTTCAGCGATATTGATGCATTAATAGAAAGTAACGAAACATCGCTTGCATCTGGAATAGAAGAAAATGCTGGATTTGCTAATTCCGCGTCCATGTTTATGTATATTATAATTGGGACAGGGCTTCTTGTTTCGGTAGCTGTTGGAGCGCCGATATCGTTCAGTATATCAAAGTCTGTAAAAAAGGGTATGCTCTTTGCCGAAGCGTTAGGGGAGGGCGATCTTACTACTGACATAGAAAATAAAAATAAAGATGAGATCGGAAACTTGCTAGAATCATTAAAATTAGCACAGACGAATATGAAAGAAATAATTCAGGGAATTTCGACGCAGACATTAGAGGTATCCTCTGTCAGCGAGGAGTTATCGGCGACGATTGAGGAAATCAATAGCAGCTTTGAAACAATCAATTCCAATGCATCAACGATTGCAGATAGCGTTATGGAGATCAGAACCGCTTCCGAAGAATTGAGCGCAACGGTGGAAGAGGTAGGCACCGGTGTGTCACAGCTTGCATCCAATTCTTCCGTGGGAAGTGAAAAATCATCACAGATTAAGGGAAGAGCAATTGAGATTAGGGAAAAAGGTAATGAGTCAAAATCATTGGCGACACACCTATATGATGAAAAACAGGCAAAAATAATAGATGCTATTGAAAAAGGAAAAGTAGTGGATGAGATTGTTAAGGTGGCCGGATTAATTGATGGAATTGCGGCTCAAACAAATTTACTGGCATTGAATGCATCCATAGAGGCGGCCAGAGCAGGTGAACATGGCAAAGGATTTGCAGTTGTAGCGACGGAAATCGGTTCCTTAGCAGATCAGTCCACCCACTATGTAAAGGAAATACAGGAAACTGTAATGAATGTGCAGAATGCATTTAACCACCTTGCCGAAAATGCAAAGGAAGTATTGGAGTTTATTGATAAAAGAGTCCTCTCCGATTATGAGCTGCTTGTCGAAACCGGTAACAGCTATGAGAATGATGCTGTTTATGTAAGCGATTTTTCCGAGGATACAGCCTCAATGTCGGAGGAGCTGAATGCATCCACAGAGGAAATTTCCAGTGTGATGCAGTCGATAGCCGGAAATATAGAAGATACTTCCATAAGCTTTGAAAATATAAAGGATAATATGAACGAAACAACAGTTGCAATGGAACAGGTTGCAAAAGCGGCAGAAGAACAGGCAGTGGTTGCAGAGACATTGAGTACACTGGTATCAAGATTTAAGATTTAAGCGATGCGCTCAGGCAATTGAGCGGCAATTTGATAATAAAAACACAGGGGGATGCCTTAAATAAAACTAGATTTTATTTAAGGCATCCTTTGACATTAACATATGTACAACAGTAAGCATAAAATAGCTTAGTGAAAGTTTATGCGGGGTCAGTATGGAAATTTATGTCGTTCAGTCCGGCGATACGATTTATTCAATAGCAAATCAATATGACATATCAGTTGAAAAACTGGTCAGTGATAACGGATTGATGAATCCCGATGCTTTGGTTCAGGGTCAAGCTTTGGTTATTCTTCATCCAAAACAGATCTATCTTGTCAAGCAAGGAGATACGTTAGAGACAATCGCCGACTCCAATGGAATTTCCACATTGCAGTTAGTGAGAAATAACCCATTTTTAAATGACAGGGACTATATTTATCCGGGTGAATCCTTAGTAATCTATTATAACACGAGCAGGGAGATTCAGGTAAACGGCTACACCCATGTGTCGTTAAATCGGGACATACTGAAACGGGCTTTGCTTTATTTAACATATCTTTCTATTTATAATTATCGAATAGCGGAAGATACGGCTATCATCAGCAGCGATGATGATAGGGAAATGATTAACCTTTCTAAAGAATATAATACAATTCCGCTATTAATGATTTCTGCATTTTCCTCAAAAGGGGAACTTAATGTGGAGTATAGCTATGAATTGTTGCTTGATCATGAACGACAAAACGAATTAATTAATCAAACACTTCAAATCATAAGGTCAAAAGGATACCATGGAATCAATTTGCTGATTGGCAATATTACGGCATACAATCAAAGCTTATATTTGGATTCATTTACGAAGATGTCAAAGGTACTTAGAAATGAAGGATATGCGTTTATGCTTACGATCAGCTGTGGTTATTCCAAAGAAAAGGGAGATTCCCCAGCATATGAAAATATCGACTACAACAGTATCAGCCTGGTCGTCGACAGAATCGTTTTCCTGCAGGATGTCTGGGGAAGGAAAACAAATCCCCCCGCGCCTGTAAGTAATATTTCACTAATCAGACCGTTTATTGAACATGTGACCGGTCTTGTTTCCTCACATTATCTCTCCATAGGCAAGCCCCTAATGGGCTTGGATTGGGAACTTCCTTTTATTCTCAACTATTCTGCTGTTAACATACTGTCGTTAAATTCTGCAATCACATTGGCTTACGAGCATCTTGCAGTAATTCGGCTGGATGAAGGATCGCAAACCCCTTTTTATACGTATGATAAAACCAATTTGGGAAGCTTGGAGCATCATATTGTATGGTTTATAGATGTCAGAAGCATGAAGGCTTTAGATGATGTAATCATGGATTATGATTTGGCAGGTACAGGCTTATGGAATGTAGCAAGTTACAGTCAGCAGTTGTTCTCTATGATCAATGCCAGTTTTTATATTGTCAAATTTTCTTTATAAGTGATGCATATACATAATAGTATAAGTAAAGATTGGAATGAGGGATCAGAATGACATTGGAAGAAAGGGAAAGAATTTTTAGCAACGACTATGCTGATCTTCTTATTACATATAGCGGGGATGAATCTGTTTTTGAGGATTTTGAAGATGCAACGATTCATATAATCGATTTTTTTAATGCAATCGTGCATGTTCCTGTTACTCAAATTACGGACAATATTATTGTACAATTAGGATATTCGGTAATGCCTTCGCTCTTTGGTTTGATTAGTCAGGCGAGTTTGGAAGCATCCTCCATTTACAGATTGCGAAATGTACCAAATTTTAATTTGAAAGGTCAAGGCGTATTAATTGGCTTTCTGGATACGGGTATTGATTACACAAATTCAATTTTCAAATATGCTGATAACACGACAAAGATTGCATCCATTTGGGATCAGACGGTGATCAGTGACAACTTTCCCGAACATACATTTTACGGGACGGAATATTCCAGGGAACAAATCAATCAGGCATTG
>CAZBRY010000191.1:0-4544 GCA_964494285.1 uncultured Lachnospiraceae bacterium | reverse complement strand
CTCCAGATACGTAATGTCATTCTCGTCGTTCTTTATGATTTCCTGTATTCCCATATGACTTTTGTCGATATTCATGAATTGGTTCAAAAGCGCAAGCGATTCTCGCTGATACGTCTGGTCATCGTCATAGAGATAATTTGAATTCTGAATGCCTGCAAAATTCAGCGCCCATGACGGAATATAGCCGCCCCAGATCGTCTCATCGGCATCATTCACCGTTTTTAGTCTTTTCGCCAGCTCCCCATATTCTTCCCATGTGATCTGCCCCGGATAGGGCACTCCCTGCTGATCAAAAATATCCTTATTATAAACAAGTGCCCAGCAAGTACTCCTTGTCGGCATTCCATAATACTTCCCGTCGATCATGCTATTATTGTACATATTTCCGTAAACAGTAATATCAATATCACTTTCAAGAATATCCTCTGTAATATCCTCAAGCATCCCCGCCACTTGATACCGTGTCATTTGAGAAAATCCCCGAACTCCAATAATATCAACCTGCTCCCCATTTTGCAGCATATCCATGATAACATTGTCAAAATCCGTGCTGTTCAGCACATGCAGTTCCACTTGAATATTAGGATTAATTGCATTGAAGCTGTCCGTCATCGGACGCATGTAGGATTCCTCGTCATCCCAGGTGTAGTAGATCAGCTTGACCGGTCTGCCGGAGCTGACTGTTTTCTCTGCACTGCGACTGACCCGCTCCCGCTCCCTGATACCGACAAAGAAAAATGCAAGCAATCCAAAAAGAATCATCCCGACCGCCACGAGCACTCCCGACATCTGTCTGAATTTTTGCATGTTCCCGCCTGTCCCTTTCCTCATACCACTTCCACCTATCCCTTTTACATACCATGTTCCACTCGCCTATGCAAGGTGGATAATATTTCAACCCCTGTTTTGTTTTGCAAACTTGCAAACGTTTTTTCTCCATGCCATAATAGAATCTATCAACAGGCACCGGCAGGAGGTAATCCTATGTTTTATTTTACTTTTTTCTTTCTTTTTGCTTCCATTTTCCTGTTAATCAACGACAAAGAAAGTATTTCAACAAAATATTTAATTTATATTATGACATCCTACACAATTGCACTTTTTTCCATGATGTTTTATCTATCCAAGGATACTTATTATTATAACACCGTTTATAACTATTTTTCTCTTCCCCCCTATATGTGGAAAATTATGATGTTTTCCGATATTAAGCGGGAATACTTAATTATTATTATGAATCTGGCCAGCCTGGCAGTTTTGTATTTTGGCATCTGTTTTGCTCTTTCCTTTCAGATGCTGGAAAACCCGAAGCCGATCGAGATCACGAAGTCTGCCATTGCTTTTCTGCTTTCCGCTGAATTTCTATTCTACCTTCCCAGCGTGACAAGAGTTCTTTATTTAAAGCTTTATCCGCAGCACCTTACGCATGCCCGGTATCTGAAGCTTTCAGAGGGCATCCACACCGTTACCTCTCTGCTGAATATTGGTATCGTGTTCGCAAGTGTCATTCTTCTGCTTGTTTCTTATTATAAAGTTTCCCCGTTACGCATGATCCGCTTGAATATTTTTGCCGTAGGCTTCTGCTATACGCTCGTCATGGTTTCCTACCTGTTCATTTTCGGAAGTTTTCCGCGCATTTTGATCAAGGTTTCCAAAATAGCCGATGCCGTCACTTATTTGTCAATTCCACTCAATCAAAATAAAGTGATCCAACAGTTTTTCCCTTATTATCTCATCTTCACCTTTTTGTTAATCGGCTACAGCCTTTATTGCTTTTCAAACGTCAACCATAAAATTGCCCAGCAGACGTTTTCCCTTTCCAAGGAAATCGCCGCTTCCGATACGACGTCAAAGGTATTTTGCCATTATATGAAAAATGAACTGCTTGCCATTCGATCGGAGGTGGAAATGCTGCAGCTTTCCGGCAGAGACAGTATTTCCCAGCAGAATGTGATGATGCGATGTGATAACCTCTATGACCGGCTCGACAGCATTCATAAAAGCACGAAGTCCTCGGAGTTATATTTGACCGAAGTCAACCTGTATCATTACACTGAAGAAATTCTATCACACCTGTCTCATGAATTAAAGGGGGTTCACGTGGAATTGAAAACGGAGGTTCCTTCCCTTGCGGCCATGCTTGATGCCAATTATTTTGAACAGGCACTCCACAACATTTTGACGAATGCACTCGACGCGATGGACGGACTGCCCCCTGAGCGAAAAAATCTCGTTATTTCAATCCAGTCGATGAATAACTGGGCTGTCATTCTGATCAAGGACAGCGGTATCGGTATTTCAAAGGAAAACCTCGGGAAGATCTTTGACCCGTTTTACAGCTCCGCGCCCGTAGCGAAGCATTGGGGAATGGGACTTTCTCTGACTCATAAGATTATCGCCGCGCACGAAGGCTACATCGAAGCCGAAAGCCAGGAGGGAGCCGGCACGACGATTAAAATCATGCTGCCGCGCCTTATTTTTCTTAAGAACTGAATAAGTCCCCTTATCATTGGGCTTTCAAGGAAGGAGTTTACACGATGATGATAAAAGTACTGATTGTGGATGACATCAAACCGATTGCGAAGCGCTACGAAACGATATTGAAAAAGGAAAACGATATTGAGGTCGTTGCCTGTGTGCAAAGCGGCTACGAGGCAGTCATGATGGCGGGGCTTCATAAGCCTGACGTTATTCTGATGGATGTGGAAATGGAAACGCGCACAGCCGGACTGGATGCAACGAAACAAATTTTAGAAAAGCTGCCCGATACAAAAATTATCATACTGACCGTCTATGAGGACGATGAAACAGTGTTTGCCGCATTTCAGCTCGGCGTCACCGACTATTTCCTGAAAAACTCCGCGCCGCAGGAAATCATCACGTGCGTAAAGGATGCGTATCACGGCATTTCACCGATCCGCCCGGCCATCGCCCAAAAGATCCGCCGGGAATTTCAGCGTGTCAAAAACAGCGAGGACAGCTTTTTCTACTGCCTGCAGCTCGTCACACAGATGACGCAGACAGAACTCGATGTGCTCGATCTGATGAGCCAGGGCTATACGCGCTCCCAAATCTGCAAAATACGCTGTGTCGAGCTTTTCACAGTCAAAACGCAGATCCACAGCATTTTGAAAAAATTTAACAAGGATTCCATGAGCGAAGTCATCGCCCTCATCAACGAACTGCATATCATCGATTATTTAAGAAAGGGGCAGATTTAGTCTGCCCCTTTCTTTATACCCGGCGCTGCAGCAGCAGCGCGATTTCCCCAAACGACCCGTAAAACTTATGAAGCACAAGAAACGCTCTGCCTCCCGGATGATGCCGCTGATTTTTTTATAAAACCGGATACCGCGCTCGATCAATTCCCATTTTTCATCCGGCAGCGCAAATTTTCTATAACAAGGTCGGCAGCTCCTGCTGGAGTGTGGCCATCGGCTGTTTCATATCGATGCTGTACCTGAAAATACGGGATAATGCCACGCACAGGTCGCTCACCTCCTCGCAGCCCTTCATCCGCGCGATACCGCTCATGGTGTCGAGCGTGTTATATAAAAAATGAGGATTGATCTGCGCCTGCAGTGCCTTGTATTCCGCATTGTCCTTTAACAGCCTGGCTTCATACTCCTCTGCTATCAGCACCTCAATTTTTTCGAGCATTTCGTTAAAATTATCGCTCAGCTCTCCAATTTCATCGTCGGAACGGATGGCTGAGCGCACCTTGGTTTCTCCGTTTTTGATGCGTTTCATCGTCCCGACCAGTTCCTCTAAGGGCTTTGTCAGATAGTTTGTGATGAAGATCGTGGATGAAATAAAGATCAGTACGGTCACGGCCGCGGCAAGCAAAATATAGATAAATAAAATCCGCGTCTCATTGCGCAAAATACTTTCGGGCACGACAGAGTAAGCTTCCAGATTGTATTTTTTCATCGGCTCCATAAACACCCTGCCTGTTTCCCACAGCTCATACGACTCCTCCATCGTCCCCTCTTCCAGCATCTTTGCCATCGCGTTCAAATAGTCCTTCTGGTTTTCGCGCGTCGTACCGTACGTGAGCGCTACCCTGTCGCCGACCGGCTGCAAGCAGACGATTTGATCTTCGGAATACGTATATTTGCCGATAATTTTCTGAAAAACCTTTTCGTCCACATCGCATACAAAATAACCGATCTGCTCACTGCGGTTGTTGACAAACAGCTTGTACACGAACCGTATCATATTGCACTGCCTGTTTTCGTTGTAGTAGCTGGAAAGAAACGGCAGATAATCCGCCGACTCGACATACGCCTTTACCCGCGCGGAGTTATATTTGCCTTCATCCTCATAAATGTCCTTCGGATATTTATAGGTAGGGGTATCCGCATAGCGAAAATAAGAAATGCATTGATGCGCCATATCATAAATATAAAAGGCCGCGATACCCTGATTTGTATTAAACTGATCGACATAAAACACATGCGCGAGCGTTTTGTATTCTGTCTTCATCGTCTCTACGGGCACATGATTTTTTAAATCCTCCACAAACTGTTTTTCCTCGTAAATGG
>CAZBRY010000190.1:3952-4561 GCA_964494285.1 uncultured Lachnospiraceae bacterium | reverse complement strand
GTAATTGCCGCGATCTTCTTTTTTCCATCCTCGCCCTCTTTTTGCATTTCCTCGAGCTTTGGAATCGCTATTGTGAGGAGCTGCATGATAATGGAGGATGTGATATAAGGGGTAATATTCAATGCGAACACGGACATGTTCAAAAACGAACCGCCCGTAAACGCATCAAGAAAATTAAAAGCATCGCCTGTCTGTGCTGCAAACCAACTTGAAAAATAATTTCTATCAACACCCGGCACCGGCAATACCGAACCAAGTCTGATCACAATCAGCATTAAAAACGTGAAAATAAGTTTGTTTCTGATTTCTTTTATTTTAAACGCATTTTGCAGTGTATTGAGCATTAGATCACCTCTGCTTTTCCACCAAGAGCTTCAATTTTCTCCTTTGCAGATGCACTGAATGCATTTGCCTGCACAGTAAGCTTCTTAGTTAACTCTCCGTTTCCAAGGATTTTCACACCGTCTCTCGGGTTCTTTACAATTCCTTTTTCTTTCAGAGTATCAACGGAAACTGTAGCACCATCTTCAAACACTTCAAGAGCCGACATATTAATTACAATGATGTCTTTTGTGTTCCTATTCTTGAATCCTCTCTTTGGAATTCTTC
>CAZBRY010000190.1:0-3864 GCA_964494285.1 uncultured Lachnospiraceae bacterium | reverse complement strand
GGCATCTGGCCGCCCTCGAAACCAATTCTCGGTGCACCTGAACGAGCCTTCTGACCTTTGTGGCCTTTTCCGGCTGTCTTACCATTTCCCGAACCGTGTCCGCGACCTCTTCTAAAATTATCACTATGCTTTGAGCCTTCAGCCGGCTGTAAATTCGATAATTCCATCTTGACACCTCCTTATCTGTTAATTAAATTTCTTCTACCTTAACTAAATGACAAACCTGCTTTACCATTCCTCTTACCGCATCGTTATCAGGAAGCTCTGTGCTTCTTCCGGTCTTCTTTAAACCCAATGCCGCAACAGTCGCTTTATGCTTAGGAATAGCGCCGATTACTGATTTAACTAAAGTAACTTTAATTTTCTTATCTGCCATTTCACTCTACCTCCCTAGCCGACGATCTCTTCAACGGATTTTCCGCGAAGACGAGCTACCTCTTCCGGAGTCTTTAACTGCTTTAATACTTCGATAGTAGCCAAAACTACATTCTGCTTATTGTTGGAACCAAGAGACTTTGTACGAATATTTCTGATTCCAGCAAGCTCACATACGTTACGCACAGGACCTCCCGCGATCACGCCGGTACCTTCCGGAGCTCTTTTGAGCAATACGGAGGCTCCGCCAAATTTTCCGCTGAAGTCATGTGTAATACTCTTATTTTCATCCATTGCGACCGTAATCAGCTTCTTCATTGCGTCTTCTTTCCCTTTACGAATCGCTTCTGGAATTTCCGTCGCCTTTCCTAAGCCGGCGCCAACATGTCCGTTGCCATCTCCGACAACTACCAACGCTGTGAAACGGAAGTTACGACCACCTTTTACAACCTTTGTTACACGCTTGATGGATACTACCTTTTCAGTCAGCTCTAAGCTGTTGGTATCTATGATTGTATGCTTCATGTGTTCTCTCCTTCCTAAAATTCTAAGCCAGCTTCTCTGGCTGCATCTGCTAATGCCTGGATTTTTCCATGGTATATAAAGCCGCCTCTGTCAAAGACAACCGTCGTGATACCCTTGTCTAATGCCTTTTTAGCAATAACTTTTCCTAAATATGCTGCCGCATCAACGTTGTTCGTTTTTTCAAGCTCTGCCTTTACCTCTTTTTCAAGCGTAGACGCAGATACTAATGTATTTCCAACCGTATCGTCGATAATTTGAGCATACATATGATTATTGCTTCTAAACACAGAAAGACGCGGTCTTTCAGTTGTACCGCTAAAACGGTTACGAATTCTTTTGTGCTTATTAATACGAACTTCTGATTTTACTTTTTTACCAACCATCTTCACACTCTCCTTATCTACTTCTTACCGGTCTTACCGGCTTTACGTCTGACCGTTTCATCAGCATATTTAATTCCCTTGCCCTTGTAAGGCTCCGGTCTTCTCTGATCTCTGATTTCAGCTGCGTATTGTCCAACCATTTCTTTATTAATACCTTTTACAATGATCTTGTTCTGACCCTCTAAAACAGTTTCCAACCCTTCCGGATCTTCCATCTCAACAGGATGCGAATAGCCCAGTGATAACACAAGCTTTTTCCCCTGCTTTGCTGCTCTGTAGCCAACACCGTTCACTTCCAGAATTTTTTCATACCCCTCGGTTACACCTACCACCATGTTATGAAGCAGCGTTCTTGTTAAACCATGTAAAGCTCTCATTCTCTTTAAATCGTTAGGACGGTTTACAGTCATCACTGCTCCATCAATCTTGATTTCCATCTCAGGTACCAGAACTCTTTCCAGCGTACCTTTGGGACCCTTTACAGTCACTTTATTATTTTCTGCAATATCTACCGTTACGCCTGCAGGTATTGCGATTGGCATTCTTCCTATACGTGACATGCCCGTACCTCCTATCATTATTGTTAAAATCAGTTAAGTTGCTTTCGGTCACCAAACAAATGCGAGTACTTCGCCGCCTACGCCTGTTTTTCTGGCTTCCTTGTCGGTGATAACACCTGTGTTGGTGGAAATAATTGCAATACCGAGTCCGCCGAGAACTCTAGGCAATTCATCCTTTCCGGCATATACACGAAGACCCGGTTTGGAAATCCTCTTAAGTCCTGTGATAATTTTCTCATTCTTATCTGCACCATACTTTAAGGTGATGCGAATGATCTTGAATGCGCCGTCGTCAATCAAATCATATTTCTTAATGTAGCCTTCATTGAGAAGAATTGCCGCAATAGCAAGTTTCATCTTTGATGAAGGAATGTCTACTGTATCGTGTTTTGCAGTATTCGCGTTACGGATTCTTGTAAGCATATCTGCAATTGGATCACTCATTGTCATTTGGGTTACCTCCTTTTCTTACCAGCTTGCTTTTTTAACGCCTGGTATCTGTCCTTTATATGCTAATTCACGGAAGCAGATTCTGCAAATTCCGTATTTTCTTAAATATGCATGTGGACGACCACAGATTCTGCAACGGCTGTATTCTCTTGTCGAGAATTTCTGTTTGCGCTGCTGCTTTACCTTCATTGCTGTTTTAGCCATGAACGATTCCTCCTTCTACTTTGCAAATGGCATATTAAACTGGGTTAACAATTCACGTGCCTCTTCATCAGTCTTTGCAGTTGTGACAAAGATGATATCCATACCTCTTATTTTGTCAATCTTGTCGTATTCAATTTCAGGGAAAATCAGCTGTTCCTTGATACCAAGGGCATAATTGCCTCTGCCGTCGAATGCGTTAGGATTAACTCCTCTGAAGTCACGTACACGAGGCAATGCAAGATTTACCAAACGATCAAGGAATTCATACATTTTCTCGCCGCGTAAGGTTACTTTGCAGCCAATTGTCATGCCTTCTCTGATTTTGAAGTTTGCAATCGCTTTTTTCGCTTTCGTCAAAACTGCTTTCTGACCTGTGATAATTTCTAGATCTTTAACAGCAGCCTCTAACAGCTTCGCATTTTCCTTCGCTTCGCCAACGCCCATGTTGACAACAATCTTATTAAGCTTCGGCACTTCCATCACATTTTTATATTCAAACTTTTTGATCATAGCATCTACGATCTGGTCTTTATATATGTCTTTTAATCTGCTCAACGTTTTAGACCTCCTCTCTTAGAATTAATCAATCACTTCGCCCGTTGTCTTTGCAACACGCACCTTCTTGCCGTTCTCTGTCTTGAAGCCAACCCTTGTAGGTTTGCCCTTGTGCAGATACATTACGTTGGAGGCATCAATGAATGCTTCCTTTTCAACAATCCCACCATTCTGATTCTGAGCAGAAGGCTTCGTATGCTTCTTTACCATGTTAACGCCTTCTACGATCACCTTGCCGGCTTCCTTGTTCGTAATGAGTACTTTACCCTCTGCACCAACATCTTTTCCTGCGATAACCTTAACATTATCGCCTCTTTTAATTTTCATAGTTGCCATCCTTCGCACCTCCTATAACACTTCGGGAGCTAAGGAAACAATCTTCATAAATTGCTTTTCACGAAGCTCTCTGGCTACCGGTCCAAAAATACGAGTTCCTCTCGGAGTCTTGTCATCCTTGATAATGACCGCAGCATTTTCATCAAATTTAATATAAGAACCGTCTTTGCGACGAGCGCCCTTTACAGTACGTACAACTACAGCCCTAACAATGTCGCCCTTCTTAACAACGCCGCCTGGCGTTGCATCTTTAACGCTGGCAACGATCACATCGCCGATATTGGCATATCTTCTTGTAGAACCGCCCATAACCCGAATACACAGTATTTCCTTTGCACCGGTATTATCAGCAACCCTTAATCTAGTTTCCTGCTGTATCATGCTAATTCTCCTTTCACATTGAGCACTTGGCGAGGTATTTTCGAGCCTAGTGCGAAAGTGCACCTCATTACTTAGCGAGGTTCTCTCGAGCTTAG
>CAZBRY010000189.1:0-4562 GCA_964494285.1 uncultured Lachnospiraceae bacterium | reverse complement strand
GGCACCTATATTAACGGTGTTTCCGTAAAGGGACTGGACGTGGCGGGGGCTGATGTGTGTCTTACGCAGGATTATATCGGCTATACGCTGACGCTCGAGGAACGCGGCGGAGAAACGGAAACGATCGACGGAGAGGTAATCGGTTTTTCCGTGGATTTTTCGAAGGAATTGACTAAGCTGTTAAGTAATCAAAATTCATTGCTTTGGGGCTATTATTTATTTTGTCCGATATCCTATAAGCTTGTGCCGGAGTATACTTATCAGGAAGAGAAGCTGGAAACGGCGTTGGAGAGTCTTAGCTGCTTTCAGCTTGAGGCGGCTAATCTAACGGCGACAATTGAAATTCAAAAAAAATATTTGGGCTATGTTTTGATTGATGAGACAACAGATGTGGTGGATACAAAAAAAGTTGAAGAATTGATTAAAGAGGCGCTTGGTGAGGGAGAAGCGAGCGTGTCGATTGAGGAGTGTTTTGTGCCGTATCTGCCTACAAAGGAGATGCAGGAGGTCTATGAGCTTTGGAAAAAAATCGACAAGGTGCAGCAGACAAGCGTTGTGCTCGAAGACGATGATTTGAAACGCACACTGAATGCCGGCATCATCGTGGATTGGATCGTGACCGGCGAGGACGGACTGCCGGTACTTGATGAAACAGGGAAAATACAGCTAAGCACAGAAAAAGCAGAGGAATTTGTGAAGGAGTTGTCCGCACTGTTTGATACGGATAAAAAGGATCGTCTTTGGCAAAAAAAAGACGGGGGTTCCGTATGGCTGGAATATGCGGCGGCAGGCTATCAGATCGACAAGGAAGCGGAAACTGAACGGCTAATCAAAGCGGCCTTGGCGGGAAAAAGCGAAACGAGAGAGCCGATTTATGCCAAAGAAGGAAAGGGCAGAGGGAAAGATGAGATCGGCGATACTTATATAGAAATTGATATGGGCGCGCAGAAGTTATATTATTTTGTGGATGGAAAGCTGAGGCTGACGACAGAAATTGTCACCGGAAACACTTCCAGAGGGAACGGAACCCCCGCTAAAATCTGTGCAATTTATGCCAAGCAGAAGAACCGTGTGCTGAGGGGAGCAAACTATGCGGCCTTTGTCCATTATTGGATGCCGGTTTCCGGAAATATCGGCATTCATGACGCGACATGGCGCAGCGAATTTGGCAAAGAGATCTATAAAACCGACGGTTCACATGGCTGTATCAATCTGCCGAAGGACAAAGCAGCAGCTCTTTATGATATGACTGAGGTCGGGACACCGGTCATCCTATATAATTAAACTGTTTTTACTTAAAATTATTTTCTATAGATCAAAGGAGGAGAAAGCGTTGAAAAGAGTGTATAACTTTTCGGCAGGTCCGGCAGTTCTACCTGAAGAAGTATTAAAAGAAGCTGCAGATGAGATGTTAGATTACAGGGGATGCGGCATGTCCGTTATGGAGATGAGCCATCGATCGAAGGTTTATGATCAGATTATCAAAGAGGCGGAAGCAGATTTGAGAGATCTCATGAACATTCCGGATCACTATAAGGTGCTGTTTTTACAAGGAGGCGCGAGCCAGCAGTTTTCGATGATTCCGATGAACCTGATGAAAAACAGGGTTGCCGACTACATCATCACAGGACAGTGGGCAAAAAAAGCGTGGAAAGAAGCGGCTATTTACGGAAAGGCCAATGCGATTGCTTCCAGCGAAGACAAAACATTTTCCTATATTCCGGACTGCTCTGATCTGCCGGTCTCTGAGGATGCCGATTATGTATACATTTGCGAAAACAATACGATTTATGGAACAAAATTTAAAACATTGCCAAATACAAAGGGCAAACTGCTTGTTGCGGATGTGTCCTCCTGCTTTTTGTCAGAACCGGTGGATGTGACAAAATATGGTATCATTTATGGTGGTGTGCAGAAAAATATAGGGCCGGCGGGTGTTGTCATTGTCATTATCAGGGAGGATCTGATTATGGAAGATACGCTCGAAGGGACGCCGACAATGTTGAAATATAAAACGCATGCAGATGCGGAGTCTTTGTACAATACGCCGCCCGCATACGGTATTTATATTTGCGGCAAGGTGTTCAAATGGATCAAGAAAATGGGCGGTCTTTCAGCCATGAAGGAAAGAAATGAAGAAAAGGCAAAGATTTTATATGATTTTCTTGATGAGAGCAAGCTGTTTCAAGGTACGGTCGAGAAGGAGTCACGCTCACTGATGAATGTACCGTTTGTGACAGGCAGTGAGGAGTTGGACGCAAAGTTTATTAAAGAGGCCAAGGAAGCCGGATTCGAGAGCTTAAAGGGACACAGGAGTGTCGGCGGTATGCGTGCGAGTATTTATAATGCGATGCCGATTGAGGGTGTTAAAAAGCTTGTGGAATTCATGAGGAAATTTGAAGAGGAGAATGCATAACATGTTTAAGTATCATTGTTTAAATCCAATCGCCCAGATTGGTCTTAATAAATTTACAGCAAACTACGAGCCATGCGGCGATATAAGGGCGGCGGACGGTGTGCTTGTCAGGAGTGCTTCAATGCATGAAATGGAGCTTCCCGACAACCTTCTTGCTGTTGCGCGGGCGGGCGCGGGTGTGAATAACATTCCGCTTGATCAATGTGCGGAAAAAGGAATTGTCGTTTTCAATACGCCGGGTGCGAACGCAAACGGTGTCAAGGAGCTTGTCGTTGCAGGAATGCTGCTTGCTGCCCGCGATATTGTTGGAGGAATTAACTGGGTGAAGAAGGAAGCCGGCAACCCGGATATCGCGAAGCTGGCAGAAAAGGAAAAGAAGAATTTTGCAGGGCATGAAATTCAAGATAAAAAGCTCGGTATTATCGGGCTTGGAGCGATCGGCGTCCGGGTGGCAAACGTTGCAAAGAATCTTGGTATGGAGGTGTACGGTTACGATCCGTATATTTCCGTGGATGCCGCATGGAATCTGTCCAGAGATATTAAGCACGTATTGAACGTTGATGAAATCTATGAGCAATGCGATATCATCACGATCCACGTGCCGTTGATGGATGCAACGAGAGGAATCATTCATAAAGAGTCCATTGCGAAGATGAAGGACGGCGTGATTTTGCTAAACTTTGCAAGAGATCTTCTTGCAAACGAAGAGGATGTCGTAGCTGCAATCAAAGAAGGAAAGATTGCAAAATATGTGTCTGATTTCCCGAACCCAACGACGGCCGGCGTAGACGGCTGCATTGTGATCCCTCATCTTGGCGCTTCCACGGAGGAATCGGAGGATAACTGTGCGAAAATGGCAGTAAAGGAACTTGTCAATTATTTGGAAAACGGCAATATCAACAACTCTGTCAATTTCCCAAACTGCGATATGGGTGTTTGTGCCGCGGCAGGTCGCGTTGCGATCATGCATAAAAATGTAGCAAATATGATTACGAAGTTTACGGCTTCCTTCGGCGATATCGGAATCAACATTTCCGATATGGTAAACAAGTCCAAGGGAGGATTCGCTTATACGATGCTGGATGTGGAATCTCCGGTAACAGATGCGATTGTGGAAAAATTAAAAGCGATTGACGGTGTAGTCCGCGTAAGAGTTGTAAAATAATGATTTGGTACAAAAGAGGAAACGGTAATCATGCCGTTTCCTCTTTTATTATATAGGAAATTCCTCCGAATTTCCTATATAGCAAAATAACATGCGCAGCTACGCGCGCGGAACAAAAGCTGTGCTGCCGAGACTTTTGCTCGTGAGAGTGCGCAAAGCACACTTTTGTTCCTAAAAATCCATAAAATCCATATCAGGATCAAGCTGTTCCTTCAGTTTGTCGTCCATTTCAATGGAGGCTTCGCTGGCAAGATCCATATATTTGATAAAAACATCCTCGACAGGAAGCTGCATTTCGTCTGCGAGCGTTTCCATGATGGGCTTTAATCGATCGAGCTGAGTGGAAATCTGCGTTTTTTGAGGATCGATGTCTTTTAGCGCCTGTTCGGCATATTGATTGATGCGGTTGAGAAACACGCGTTCTTCTACGTTCATTATCACTCCTCCTTCAAGAAGTATAGCATGCCGGCCTTGTCTTGTCAAAATTAGAAATCAAAGGGTTGCTATTGTGGAAAAGAATAAATTTTGTTAAAATAAGAATAGTTATTTTAGATTTTAGATTAAAGAGAATGCTGCCGGGCAGAATGGCGGAAAATAAAAACGGAGGAATTGACATGGCAACGATCAAACCATTTCAAGCAATTAGGCCAAGACGGGGCTTGGAGAGCAGGATAGCGGCATTGCCGTATGATGTATACAACAGAGCGGAGGCGAAAGTGGAGACACGGCGGGAACCGATGTCTTTTTTGAAAATTGACAGGGCGGAAACTCAATTCGAAGATTCTGTGGATACGTATGCGGATGTGGTTTATAAATGTGCCCATGATACGTTCTGGGATATGATGGAACAGGGCGATTTTGTCAAAGAGGCAAACGACTGCTATTATCTTTATGAGCTGACAATGGGCGGCAGGAGTCAGACGGGTATCGTTGCCTGTGCGTCTATTGACGACTATGTTGATGAAGTGATTAAGAAGCATG
>CAZBRY010000188.1:0-4568 GCA_964494285.1 uncultured Lachnospiraceae bacterium | reverse complement strand
ATGCAGGAGGTCGGTTTGGAGCCGGGTGACATCCGTGGGATTGAGGATGTGAATAAGCTCCCCTATACGACAAAGGAGGATCTGCGCGAAAACTATCCGTTCGGTTTGTTTGCGGTGCCTATGACGGAAATCGTCAGAATTCATGCGTCCTCCGGCACGACCGGAAAAGCGACGGTCGTCGGCTATACGAGAAGGGATATTGAGGTATGGTCAGAATGTGTGGCGCGCGCATTTTCACAGGCAGGTGTCACAAAATCGGATGTCATCCAGGTAGCGTACGGCTACGGGCTGTTTACCGGCGGGCTTGGAGCACATTATGGTGCGGAGCATCTTGGTGCGACGGTTGTCCCGATGTCTACAGGCAACACGAGAAAGCTGATCGACATGATGCAGGATTTCGGCGCGACCGCCATCGCCTGCACGCCGAGCTATCTGTTGCATATCGCGGAGACGCTTGAAGCCGAAGGGGCGATCGACAGCATTAAGCTGAAGGCTGCAATCTGCGGTGCGGAGCCGTGGACGGAAAACATGCGCATTCAGATAGAAGATCGTCTGCATATTAACGCATTTGATATTTATGGGCTGTCGGAGGTCATGGGACCGGGTGTCGCATGTGATTGCAGCTTCCATAAGGGACTGCATGTTTATGAGGATCATTTCCTGCCTGAAATTATTAGTCCAAAGACGTTGCAGCCGATTGGTGAGGGTGAAGTAGGCGAGCTTGTATTTACGACATTGACAAAGGAAGGGCTGCCGCTCATCAGATATCGGACAAAGGACTTGACGAGCATTGATTACAGCCGCTGTGAATGTGGCAGGAGCCTTGCGAGAATTTCCAGATTTAAGGGTCGTTCTGATGATATGCTGATTATTCGCGGAGTCAACGTATTCCCGTCCCAAGTGGAGGCTGCGCTGTTAGAGGTGGATGAGACGACGCCGAATTACCTGATGATCGTAGACAGAATCAACCATCAGGATACGCTGGAGGTGCAGGTAGAGGTTCAGGAGCGCTATTTTGATGATGATATGAAGGGTCTGGAAGCATTGACGAAGAAGATCGCACATGAATTAAAACAGGCACTTGGCCTGGCGGTGAAGGTAACGCTTGTGGAGCCCAGGACACTGGCGAGAAGCGAAGGAAAGGCAAAGAGAGTCATTGATAACAGAAAGCTTGTATAACAGGAGGGTGATGTCATGTCGGTAAAACAGGTTACGGTATTTATTGCGAACAAAGAAGGACGTATTGAGAAGGTAACTGAGATTTTAAAGAAAAACAGTATCAATATTACATCGCTGAGCCTTGCGGAATCGGTGGATTTCGGATTGTTGCGCCTCATTGTTTCGGAGCCGGAGCGTGCAAAGGAGGCACTGAAGGCGGAAGGGCTTTCCGCCAAGACGACGGATGTGCTGGCCGTGCGTATTTCCAATCAGTCAGGCTCCCTGCATGAGCTTTTGACGGCGGTCAAGGACTTTAATATCGAGTATATGTATGTGCTTTCCACAAATGAATACGCTTCGATGATTATGAAAATTCGTGACATCGAGGGAGCAGAGAGCGTGCTTATGGAAAAGGGGTTTCGCCTGTTGGAAGGTTCTCAGGTATATGAGGCGAATTCATAGGAGCTTTTAAGCGTTTTCGATACACGTTAGCAGTTGATCGTTCATCTGGGGCAGCATAATGCAAAAACGGAAATATTTATTATTCAGAAACGGGAACGAAGCACAGTTTCTGATCATCATATTTTGGCGAATTGCCTGATCAAAAAGAATGTCCGCGTTGAGCTCCTCGCGCAGAATACGCACGAGCACAAAATTTGCGGTCGGTTCATAAACCTTGAAATCCTTCATTTCCTTAAGATGCGTGACAATTCGTCTGCGTTCCGAGGAGATGAGGGATTTTGTTTGTTCGATATAGTCTGCATCCGTAAACATGAGCCTTCCGGCGGCTTCGGCGAGGGAATTAATCGTCCATGGATTTTTGTGGGAGTTGATCATCTTAATCAAATCCATATTTCCGGTAATGGCATAGCCAAGACGCAATCCCGGCGCAGCAAAAAATTTAGAAATACCGCGCAGGACGATGAGGTTATTGTAGGAGGCTGTCAGAGGCACCGCATTGATTGCATCGTAATTATCCGTAAACTCGACGTAAGTTTCGTCGACCATAACAAAAATACCGTGCTGCTTGCACATGTCCAGAATTGACCGCATTGTGGAGCGGGTAATTGCGGAGGACGTCGGATTGTTCGGGTTGCAGAGGATGAGCAGGTCGATACTCTCGTTTAATTGCGCTTCGAGCTTTTCCAGGTTAAGTTTAAAATCGGCGGATTCCTTGAGCGGAAAATAAAGGCTTGTGCCGCCGCCTAAGGAGACTTCGCGCTCATATTCGGAATAGGTCGGCCCGATGATCAGCGCTTTTTGGGGATGTTCCATTTGAATGAACAGGGAGATCAGCTCCGTCGAGCCATTTCCGACAAGAATATGCTCATGCTCCGCACCGCAATAAGTCGCGATTGTTTTGCGCAGCGCGGTGTACTCTCTGTCGGGGTAGCTCGTAATTACGTCCAGATGCTCGGCAAGAGAAGCCTTAAGCTGTCCGGAAAGACCGAGCGGGTTAACGTTTGCCGAAAAGCTCGTGATATTTTCTTTTTTGATGCCGTAAATCTGTTCTATTTTTTCCAAATCACTTCCATGAAAATGGTCAATATGCTGTAACATAGGACTCCTCTTCTTTCTGCTATCTTTCCATTGCGAATGTTGTCGTAATTATGTTATACTTTATTATAGTGAAATTTCATAAAAAATCAAGGTTAATAACAATATCAATGGCAGAGTGTGGTGAGTGACTTGCGGGAGATTGTAGACAAATTGTTGAACGGGTTTTTCGAGTATGATAACGGGAAGCTCGGTTTTTCTGTATCTAAAATTGAGGCAAGTCTGCCTGTGGGAGAGCTTTATGAGAGCTCTTTGACAATGCGTAGTTTGGACGGCACGCTTGTGAAAGGAAATA
Source organism: uncultured Lachnospiraceae bacterium (assembly GCA_964494285.1). GTDB lineage: Bacteria > Bacillota > Clostridia > Lachnospirales > Lachnospiraceae > JAEYFP01. The sequence continues at coordinate 1,558 of CAZBRY010000188.1, read as the reverse complement.
TTTTCACGTCGAATATGCGCCTTGTATGCCGGATGGATTATTTTGAAGAGGTAGAAAAGGAAGTCAAATTTGTTTTTGATCCGACGGGCTTAGAGCCGGGCGATATTATTAAGGGCGACATCCAGATCGTTTCGAGTGCCGGCGAATATTACATCCCATTTGTATTTTCTATTATTCATAGTGTGGTCAAAAGCTCCCTCGGCAATGTCAGAAATCTGTTTCACTTTACCAATCAGGCTCAATCTAATTGGCAGGAGGCTGTGCAGCTCTTTTATTCCCCTGAATTTATGCAGGTTTTTGAAGGCAACGACCGAATTCATCTCGACAAATACTGTGGGCTCAGCAAGCTGGGTGTCAATGAGCAAAGCGTGGACTTGTTTTTAGTTGCTGTCAATAAAAAGCAACCGGTCGTCTACAGTCTGGATCGATCGGCTTATGAGTTTACCGACGTGACAGAAGAGCTTCGCTGTGAGGTGATTTTACGCAAGTCCACATGGGGCTATATTCATCTGGAGCTTTCGGTTGATATTGATTTTTTACGTTTGGAAAAACAGATTCTGTGCGATGATGATTTTCTCGGAAATGAACATAAGCTTACTTTTTATATTGAAGAAGAACACCTTCATGAAGGGAAGAATTATGGAAGAATTTTGCTGAAAGGCGATGCCCAGACACTTTCGGTTGCAATTACAGCCAGTCGGAGAAGACGAAACGAGGCGGCTCGCTTTGAGCGCAGGGAAAAGAATAAACTGACCTGCCGCCTGATGCGCCAATATATTTCATTTCGAACAAAGCAGATTGGTGTCAGCTCATGGGTGAGGGAGTCAATGAAAGTTGTGGAGCGTATGAACGCACTTGATGATAAAAACCCGATTTCCCGGCTTTTCCAGGCACAGCTTCTGCTTGTAGAAGAACGCTATCATGAGGCGCGATGGATTCTTGAGCATGTCGGGAATGAGATGCAGATCGATCAGGCGCCAAGCGCATATTATTGTTACTATTTATATTTGACGACGTTGTGCGAGCGAAATGAGGAATATACCAATCAAGTGGCAGATGTTGTGCTTGATCTTTTTAATAAAAATAAAAACAGCTTTTATATTTTATGGACGTTACTTTATCTGGATGAGGAGATGAGTCGGAATTCCCCCAAAAAAATCGCGCTGCTCGAACGTCGGTTTGAGGGAAGATGCTTTAGCCCCATTCTGTATATTGAGGCATATAACTATTATGCGGCCAATCCCGTCACGCTGAATAAGCTGACTGATTTCGAGCTACAGGTGCTGCTTTTGGCGATCAAAAATGGAAAACTGGACAAGGAACTTTTAAAGCAGCTGATTTATTTGGCGAGCCATCAAAAGACCTATTCGGATATGCTGTTAAAACTTCTGATGAGGGCATATAAAATTGCGGAGGACGAGGCTCTTGTACACGTGATTTGTTCGCTTTTGATTAAGGGCGAAAAGACAGACGTTAAATATTTCAAGTGGTACAGCAGGGGAGTTGAGTTTGACCTTCGTATTACGAAGCTTTATGAATATTATATGCTTTCGATACC
>CAZBRY010000187.1:0-4609 GCA_964494285.1 uncultured Lachnospiraceae bacterium | reverse complement strand
CATCTTCAATAATCAGTATCTGATAAGTGTGTGCCATTTTAATCCTCCTTAGGAAGTGTAAAAATAAATTCGGAGCCGTCCGCGTGCTGTTCTGTGGCCATCGTTCCGCCATGTGCCGCGATAATCGTGCGGCAGATGGACAGGCCGATTCCCATGCCGCGCCGCCCGTCTGCGCTCTGTGCGCCGGGCATAAACTTCCCTTCTAATAACAGATCCAGTTCTTCTTTATTGATCCCGACTCCATAGTCGCGTACATGAAACGAGATGCCTGCAGGCTTTTCAAGAACGGTTAGTTCGGTTGACAGTGTGCTCATAGAATGAACGCAGGCGTTTTCGAGCAGATTGATGATAACCTGTTCGATCAGTGTGGCATCCATCGGAAGCATCAGAAAAACATCGGGAACTGATACGGTGATCGCTGCATCGGGAATCCTCTTTTTAAGCCTGATCACCGCTTCAGAAACGACCTCCTCGACGCTTTCAGGTTTTTTGACAATTGTCGCGCCTTCTTCCTGAATGCGAGTGACCGAAAGCAGGTTATCGACCATATTCAAAAGCCAGACCGCATCCTCCTCAATATGGGAAATCATTTTGCGCTGATCCTCTTTGGTGATGTCGATGTGCGTATCTGTGCACATCGATGCTGTGTTGATGATGCTTGCCAGCGGTGTGCGCAGATCGTGTGAGATTGCACGCAGCAGGTTGGCACGCATACGTTCCTTTTCCGATTCAAGCAACGTGCGCTCCTGTTCCACGAGCGTTTTTGACTGTCGGATGATGCTCGAGGTCATTGTGCTCGTGATCAGCGAAATCGAAAGAATTTCAATTAGCGTGATTGGATATCCGGTTATCGTAAAATTAAAACCGAAATAGGGATACATGAAGAAATAATTGATAAAGAAGACGCAGCATATGGAAGAAACGATACCGTACCAGCGGCTGTCCGTATTGCGGGTGATGATGATCAGAAAAACAATATAAATCAAAGCGACATTTGCCATATTTTCCGGAACGTTATAGAAAAGAAGGAATGCAAAAAACGTCGCAATACCAAGCATGGCAGCGGTGAATAATATATTTTTGGTAATTGTTTTCTGCGGTGCACAAAATTTCATATTTTTTTTCATTCGAATTTCCAATCGGTCGCTGTGGAATTAAGATTCTGTTAAAATTATACTACTTTATCCGATAAGCTGCAAAGTGAAATGTTGAGCAAATATAAAACAAACTTTTGCTTTGCTTTTATTTGAGAATATGATAATATAAAAATTAGATTTCTTCATATAAATAGGCATACAATAATTACATAGGAAGGTGAGAACAAATGGGTTTAATTCAGGCAATTAAAGGGGCGGCAGAAGGAGCACTTGCCGATTCTTGGCGGGAGTATTTTTACTGCGAGTCAATTAGCTCGAGTGTACTTGTGACAAAAGGGGAAAAGCGCGTAAATGGGAAACGCAGCTCCAATACGAAAGGAAATGACAATATTATTAGCAATGGTTCGATCATTGCCGTCAACGACGGACAGTGTATGCTGATTGTAGAGCAGGGTAAGGTAGTTGAGATTTGTGCACAGGCCGGCGAATTTGTTTATGACAATTCGACAGAGCCAAGCATATTCTATGGAAAATTGGGAGAGAGCATTAAGAATTCCTTTGCACAGATCGGAAAGCGTTTTACGTTTGGCGGAGATACAGCGAAGGATCAAAGGGTGTATTACATCAACACAAAGGAGATTCCGGGAAATAAATATGGCACGGCGAATCCGGTTCCATTCCGTGTAGTGGACAGAAATATTGGGCTGGATGTCGATATTGCAATTCGTTGCCACGGCGAATATTCTTATAAAGTCGTTGACCCGATTCTTTTTTATACGAATGTAACGGGAAATGTAGAAAGTGATTACGAAAGAGGTCAAATTGACAGCCAGTTAAAGACTGAGCTGATGACGGCTTTGCAGCCGGCTTTTGCAAAGATCTCTGATATGGGTATCCGCTATAGTGCTCTTCCGGGTCATACGATGGAGATGTCCGATGCGCTAAATGAGGTACTTTCTAAGAAATGGTCCGAGTTGAGAGGACTTGCGATTGTATCGTTTGGTGTCAGCTCCGTAACGGCTTCCGAAGAAGACGAGCAGATGATCAAGGATCTGCAGAGAAGTGCGGTTTTAAGAGATCCGACGATGGCGGCAGCCACTCTGACAACGGCACAGGCAGAGGCAATGAAGAGTGCGGCTGCAAATACGAGCACCGGACCGATGATGGCTTTTGCAGGGATGAATATGGCAAATATGGCCGGAGGTATGAATGCCGGCAATTTATACGCGATGGGTGCACAACAGCAGCAAGCAGCTCCCCAGCAGGCGGCACCTGCACAGATGCCAGGCTGGGCATGTGCATGCGGCGTTGCAGGTAACACAGGCAAATTCTGTGCAGAATGCGGCAAGCCACAGCCTTCCGCAGACGGTTGGACTTGTACGTGTGGCACGGTAAACAAGGGGAAGTTCTGTCAGAATTGCGGTAGCTCAAAGCCGGTCGGCGCACCTGTTTACAAGTGCGATAAGTGCGGCTGGGAGCCGGAGGATAAGGCTATTCCGCCGAAATTTTGTCCGGAATGCGGCGATGTCTTTGACGACAACGATAAGCAGTAACGACTTAATTGACCACGTATTCGTACAAAGTGTCACGGGAAACCGGTGAATGTACACAGAAGCCGACGCGGCATTGCCGCATGCGGGAGGTTTTATGGAAAGTGGTATCCTTCTTTCTTTGTACGGAGCAAAATACAAGGAAAGAAGGATTTTTTATGTCTGAAAAAAAGAAAACAAACAAAAGAATTTTAACGGGTGTGATTGGGCTTGCCGTGCTCGCGCTGTTTTTGGGTGCCCTATATATGGGCTTTCGCCCGCATGGAGAAGCGGGAAACAAAGAAATCGGGGTGATGGTCGTGCACAAGGATCTGTCAGAGAAGTATGTTTCCATTCAGACCGACGCGGCTTATCTTGGCGAAGCTCTGACACAGGAAAACCTGATCGTAGGAGAGCAGGGAGAATACGGACTTTATGTGACAGAAGTGGATGGCGAGCGAGCTGATGAGAGTAAGCAAGAGTGGTGGTATTTTACAAAGGGCGGCGAGACAATGATGACCGGTGCGGACACGACGCCGATCGAAGACGGAGATCAATTTGAAATCACATTCACAACAGGCTGGTAAGCTGACCGCGAGGGAAATTGTGCTGTATGGGATTTTGGCCGGACTGTTGATTGCAGTGCAGGTTGGCCTTGCTTTTCTTCCCAATATCGAGCTTGTTACGGTGCTGCTCATCGTTTATACGTCCGCCATTGGAAGGAAAGTCTTTTATCCGCTTTATACCTTTGTACTGGCAGAAGGGCTGATTTATGGCTTCGGCATCTGGTGGATCAATTATCTATATGTGTGGGCTGTGCTTGTCCTCATTGTGTTGCTTTTGAAGGATCAGGAAAGCCCGATCGTATGGATGATCGCCGCGGGTCTGTTCGGGCTTTCGTTTGGCGCACTGACAACACTTCCTTATTTTTTTATTGGCGGTGTCGAAATGGCATGGGCTTATTTTTTAAATGGGATTCCGTTTGATTTGCTGCACTGCGCAGGAAATTGTGTGACGACACTGATTCTATACAAGCCGCTCGTGTATCTTATGAAGCGTTTTTTATAAATTTATGATTGTCAAGCGATTGCTTTGTCAGTTATACTGGACGGGTATGACAAAAATGAATGGAGAAATGCGATGAGAAAAAGTATTGCAACAATTATGCTCGGTTTTGCAAACTGGTTGGAGTTATTTATTTCTTTTATTATGATGACCATTTTGCTTTTCCTGTCTTTTCGATTCTTACTTGATGTACTGGCCGTTCCGGGTACGGAGGTGTCGGTTTCCCTGACTGAGTTTTTGGAAATAGCAATTAATATTGCGGTCGGTGTGGAGTTTGTGAAAATGCTTTGCAAGCATACGCCGGAGACGATTATCGAAGTGCTGCTGTTTGCTACGGCAAGACAAATGATTGTTTATCATAATTCCGCAGTGGACACATTGATTGGGGTCATTTGTATCGCGGGACTGTTTGCGACAAAAAAATATTTTTTCTGCGCGTTTGACACGACGGAGGAAGTTATCTTTCGAGCGACACAGAAAGCGAAAATTATCAATTGGCTATACCGGATTAACATTCCATGTGAGGATGGAGATACTCTGGGCGAGGTCATTGTCAACCGTCTGAGTAAAGAGGAAGAGGAAATCGCAACGGGCTCCTGTGTTTACTATCACGACTTTGCGCTACGTGTTGCTAAGATGCACGGTGATGTCATTACACGGGTTGAGGTCATCCGTTCTATATAAAGCAAATAAAACTCCGGCAAAAGATAAAACAGCAATCTTTTGCCGGAGTTTTTAATAGCAGATGATTCGTTTGAATTAAGCTTTTTCTTTTGAAGGCTTCACCATCGTGAAGCAGATAATCAGTGCAATAATATAAAGTACGGCTGTCACATAAAGAACTGCCTGATAACCGGTCGGGTTAACTTTGATAATTTCTATTGTGCCGTCGGCAAGCGTATGAGAAAGGTCAACTTC
>CAZBRY010000186.1:0-4625 GCA_964494285.1 uncultured Lachnospiraceae bacterium | reverse complement strand
TGATGGAAATATTGTAACTGGGGCTAGCCGTCGCGTTAGCGACTTGGTACAATTATTTCAAAAGTATGATTTAAATAGAAAGCAATATACTGACAATATATTTCAGGGAGGCGGTTAAATTGGGAAATACAAGATATTCCTTAAGTACCCGGGAACTCAAGAAAACAAATGCAAAACTGCTTTATATCTCGACTTCTAAATACGAAGGAGACTGGAACAGCACGCTTCATTCACACTATTGCAGTGAACTATTCTACGTGATCAATGGCAAGGGTAATTTTATCGTTGGCGACGAACAGTTTACAGTCGTAGAAAATGACCTTGTCATAGTAAATCCATATATTGATCACACAGAAACCTCCCTAGATTCAAATCCTCTGGAGTATATTGTTTTGGGAATTGATGAACTTTCTTTTTCCTCCAGCGATAACCCTTTTACCACCTATACTGTTCAAAACTACAAGAAAAATTCTGGTGGGCTCTATTTTTATCTTATGACTATGTTAAAAGAAATGGAGGAAAAACAGTCCGACCACGAAATTATTTGTCAAAATCTCTTGGAAATTTTTTTAGTTTCTATTATTAGGAGTCAAAAGCTGCTAATTACCCGGAGTCCTAACAAAAAAATGAGCAAAGAGTGTGGAATTATCAAACGTTATATCGATTCTTACTATGCCGAAAGCATTACGCTTGACAAACTGGCAGATCTAACCCACATGAATAAGTATTATCTTGTTCATGCATTCACAAAATATACAGGACTTTCTCCTATTAACTACCTTCTTGAAAAAAGAATTCAGGAAGCTAAATCTCTGCTTGAATCTGCAGATTATTCTATATCTGAGATAGCCTCTCTAATTGGATTTTCTTCCCATTCCTATTTTTCACAGGCTTTTAAAAAAAATCTAGAGATGAGTCCAAATGAATATCGTAAAATTCATAAATCCAACCAAGAACCCGACAATTTTTAAGGCTGTGACTTTCGCCACAGCCTTAAAAATCCTCTTATATTTAATACAGTTTATCAATTACTGCATCCGTGCAGCCAACCTCATTATGAGCGAAAGGCTTTGCTGAAAACTATCTGCCGCCTTTACACAAAAAACCACCATGTACGATTTTTGAATCATTAATGACTATCACAGCGTTATTCAATTGTGTCTTGATTGTTTTTGTTGCCTCGGAAATCCGTTTGCGTTTTACATGCATAATCAACAGCTCACGTTTTCCGTCCTTGCCATCCCCTTTGAGAACCGTAACGGCGAAACCCTTGCTCCTTAGAAGCTCCGTAAGCTCGTCTCCATCTTCACCTTCGGGAGTGATAACCTGAATAGAAGCCAGACCGAAAGCGAGCTTGCCCTCAAGCCACGAACCCAGATAATTTCCTATCGCAAAGGCCAAAACAAAGACAACGCAGCGTAGCAAATCCTCCTGAAATCCGGTTAAAACCGTACCGGTTACAACCAGCCAGAGGGATACCTCCAGAATGGTAATCAGTACAACCCTGATTGTGCTTGCTGTCACCTCCATTATCTTTCCAATAAAAATCAATAAATAAACCCATATGCTGCTGCTCTGAAAAAATTCCATGTGAACTCCTCATTTAATTTGATATTTCACTAATGTTTATTTTACATAGTGTATGTAATGCGATACGTCCTTTTTTGTTTCAAAGTATTTTTCTGCTCCTTGCTCCTTTATTAGCAAGCTCCTATCTGCTTAAGACAAACGTGCTAAGCATGACTCAAAACCAGAATATTTGTAAACACTTTTTACTCTTCATCATCACGATTTTCTGTACAGATCTCATCGAGCCAGCCTTCATCTAGAGCGCTACCCCTTCCTTTGTAAGGAACAGATCTTGCTCTTCCCATTTTATATAACTTACAATTCTTTGGTCCGTAGCAAAAACTTTCAAAACGATGCTTTTGACAAACTCCAAAATCATATTCAATCGCAACATTTGCCATCGCTGCCCACTTGCATTGAAAACATTTATTCTTCCAGCATTTCGAATCTAACATCCTGGCACCACGCCAATCATATGTTGCCAGATCCGGTACGGAAGCAATCCATGGTGCTTTATCCGTATGAATCTCTTCTGCCGCTGCGATCTTATTCAGGCTTCCTGCACGATAATAATCCGCATACTCTATCTCAGGATACTTTTTGGTCCATGCTGTGCCACTGATAGAATCCCCTATATGGAATTCACATTTCAGCTGCTGCTTTTCTGAAATTGCTACGACAAATTGCTTTTCATCTTCCTCAACCGTTCCGCTGATGAAAATATTATATCCGGTCAGGGAATGCGTACGGTTGTCCACCAGATATCTCCACACATTGGAACGTGGCTGAATGGATATGATTTCGCCATAGAAGGTTATTTTGTATTGTACTTCACCAAAAACTCTCTGCATATTGAATCACCTACTTTCTATGTCGTTGTTTTAAATAACTCAACTACTTTGTATTTTTACTTTGTATAATACTAAAGTGATTTCTTTTTTATAAACGTTCATTGCTGATTTTAATTCATCAAGACTTAACCACCCTGTCCCATCTGCGACAGCTTCTTCCGCTTCCTGCAGCTTCGTCAAAAGCTTTTTCTCTGCCATTCTTAGTTAAAAAACTGGTTCTCCGACTTGGCAATTTTTGAGAACTTCATTATAATTTCTCAAATCAGATACTGGTAAAATACTAGACATATAATCAACTCTCTCTGATAATTAGGCACATTCTCACTTGATACCAAAAATTGATATTTCCATAATTTCTTATTTGTAATCCAGTTTTCCAACATCTATACTTCCAGTAACCGAATTATGTCCTGCATACATACGTCCAATTATACGTTTTCTCTTCTTTATCCTGTAGCCTTCTTTTTTAAATGGTAAACCTGAATCCGTAAGCTTTTCGACGAGTTTTAGCTTAAACAGAAACATATCATTTGGTTGTAAGCCTTTGAAAGGGGTTGTCCCTGATCTCCAGAAATTCACTTTATCAGACTTTTTATTTTTCAAAGTTAAATACCAATCAACATCTGTTAGTCCAACTTATATTTCCATTAAAATCCTCCATATCAGCTTCTATATTGAAGTTTATCTACCTTTGCTATATTTCTGTTTACTACTATTTGGCTTATCAGGCACCGTCATTTCAATCAACCCACGTTCCAAAGCTGGTAACAAATAATTATCTCTAAATGTCGGTCTATGCTTTAACCCCAATAATTCCATAAGTTCTTTCGTTGAATATTCTTTATCGCCAATAACCTCTAATAGTCTTTCAACTTGTTCGGTCACTTGTTCCCCAACTTGTTCGGTTTCTGCGATTTCACATAATGCATCATAAATGGTTTTTAATAGAAACTCAACGAATTTCCCTGAATCAGCACTATGGTCACATTCGCCAAGTACTTTGTAATATTCATCTTGCCGCTCCCTGATTAATGTTTCTATTGGAAGCCAGGCAAACAACGATTTCCATTTATACAGCAATAGTGTCTGCCACATCCGTCCCATTCTCCCATTACCATCTGCAAATGGATGAATAAATTCAAATTCATAATGAAATACACAACTTTTTATGAGTGGATGCACTTCTGTTTTTTTCGCCCAATCTACCAATTCTTTAATCAAATATGGAACTTGATTTGCTGGTGGAGCCATATGAACTAACTGTTCTCCAGCAAAAACTCCTACACCACCACTGCGAAATATTCCTGCCTCTTTTGTTAATTCATTCATCAATACTTTATGTGCTTGCAGCATATCCTTAATGGAATATGGATTCATTTTCAACAGCCTATTGTATGCTTCAAAAGCATTCTTTACCTCACATATTTCATCTGGTGCACCAAGAATCCTTTTTCCATTGATAATATCAGTTACTTGATCCAAAGATAAGGAATTATTTTCAATTGCCAACGAGGCATGAATAGTACGAATACGATTATCCCGTCTGAGTCTTGGGTTGTTACTCATATCATCATTTATCGTGATTTTGGTTATTATTTCAGTAATAGCAGAAATAAAATTTACTGTTTTATCTGTTATTGTATATGGTGGAACATAACCTTTTTCACTCATATTTACCTCTCTGCATGCTCAAATTCACACTTGCATGATTAAAACTTCATTATTTTATCACTTGTACAGTATTATACCGTACAGGCTTTCATAATACTACTACTTTTCAAATATCTCAACTTCCTGTATTTTTCCCACTCAAAACGGCATAAACGGATTTTCTGCATCCGGATCATTGTATATTTCACAATCACTCTGCCATTTCCACATATTCTCTTTTATAGTCTCACATAAATATTCGTAATCTGCCTTTTGTAACATTTCATGTTTCAACATACATTGGTAAAACTTCTTAATACTCGCTGCTGTACTTTTTATATTTCCCGGAGTTGACCACATGCGTGCAAATTCCGCTTCAACTGAACACGTATTCCGCTAGTAGCTGAACATTGATTCCGATTGTTTCTGAACATGTTTCCGGTTCAGTCTGAACTATAAATATCGCAAAGTGTTATAGTCATTTCGTAGTTAATAATTAATAGGTAATTGCGAAACAAGTTTGCAATTCTGATTAAAAACAGGGTAAGAATCCTG
>CAZBRY010000185.1:0-4632 GCA_964494285.1 uncultured Lachnospiraceae bacterium | reverse complement strand
ACTAAGGAACAAGGCCTTTTTAGTGCGTAAATTATTTAATCCTCAAAGCTGTATAATAATCCAATTTAGTCAATCCAATTCATTCAACCTTTTGATAATCGCATTGATTTCCTCGTGACTGCTGATTCCATTGCCAAAGCTCAAAATCTGGCGGAGCGGCATATCCCTGTACATCGCTTCGTTCATCTGCTCCGTAATCGCCTCACTTGCGGTATCCGAATGATCCGGAGAGCTGTTTGGATCGTTCTGCTCATAGCGATCCATGAGCGGCTTGATGATTTCGGCCGCGGCCGCATCCGTAAGAATATCCCCGATCGTACTGTTATTATCATATCTCTTTTTGATCTTTCTCGTAGAGCGCACATGCACGGTGGCGCTGCATAAAATCGACGCGGCGTTTTTGCCGACTTCTATCGTAAAATCTCCGTCCTCGACATACCAGTCGGAAATCTCCGTATTATAATAAGCAAACGCCCGTTTTCCGAGGAGGAACGTCGCCGTCTTCGTCTCTCCCGGTTCAAGCGCCAGCTTCGTAAAGCCTCTCAGCTCGCGGACCGGACGCTTCACCGTGCTCTTGACATCGCCGACATAAAGCTGGACGACCTCTTTTCCAAATCGGCTTCCCGTGTTCGTCACATCGACGGATACGACCAGCTCCTCGGCATCGGTCATGTCCGTCTTATCCACCCGCAAGTTGGAATAGGCAAAATCCGTATAGGAAAGCCCATATCCGAACGGAAACAGCACCGGCATCTTTTTGGAGGTATAGTAACGATAGCCCACGAATACGCCTTCTCTGTACTCCACGACATTGCTGTCGCCGCTGTAGAACAAATAGGACGGATTGTCCTCCATGCGCAGCGGGAATGTCTCCGCAAGCCTACCGCTCGGATTGACGTCGCCGTACAGCACGTCAGCAACCGCACCGCCAACCGCCTGACCGCCTAAATACGCCTCTAAAATTCCTTTCACCTGATCGACCCACGGCATTTCGACAGGGGAACCGTTATGCAGTACGACGATCGTATTCGGCTGTACCGCTGCGACCGCCACGATCAGCTCGTTCTGGCAGTCCGGCATGCGCATATGCTTTCTGTCGTAGCCCTCCGATTCATATTCATCCGGCAGGCCCGCAAAAATCACAGCCTTATCCGCAGCCTTTGCTGCTGCAACGGCTTCCTCAAACAGCTCTTTGTCAAGCGCGTCCTCCTTGACGTCATAGCCCTTCGCATAAACGACATTGGGACTGCCGGAAAGTACGGAAACTGCCGACTCAAATTTCGTCGAATTGATATGGGAGCTGCCGCCGCCCTGATAGCGCGGATTTTGGGCAAACGCGCCGATAACGGCAACCCTTTCGTCCCTGCCAAGCGGAAGGATCTTTTCATTTTTCAAAAGCACCATGCATTCGCCCGCTGCTTTCCTCGCAAATTCATGATGCGCCTCCTTATCCCACTTCGTGTCCGGCTTCCTGTTTTCCGTATAGCGAAATACGATGTTCAAAATGCGCTCGACCGCCGTATCGAGCACGGATTCCTTAAGGCTTCCGTTCTTTACGGCCTCGATCATACAGGCGTCGTTGATTCCGTTTGAGGACGGCATTTCCAGATCAAGCCCGGCTTTCAGTCCCTTCACGCGGTCGCGTACTGCGCCCCAGTCGCTGACGACATAGCCGTCAAAATCCAGCTCATCCCGCAAAAACTCCGTCAAAACCCGTCTGCTCTCAGAAACCTGCTCACCGTTCAGCAAATTATAGGAGCACATCACCGTCCAGGGCTTCGCCTCCTTAACGGCACCCTCGAACGCCGCCAGATAGATTTCCTGCAGGGTCCTCTCGTCGATCTCGGAGCTGGACGTATTTCTGCGCTGCTCCTGATTATTCGCAATAAAATGCTTTAAGCTCGTACCGACGTTTTTGCTCTGCACACCCTTGATATGATACTTTGCCATTTCCGTGGCAACATAAGGATCCTCGGAAAAATATTCGAAGTTACGCCCGCAGAGCGGGGATCGCTTGATATTTGCCGCCGGTCCCAAAATAACGCCGACATTTTCCGCCTGGCATTCTTCGCCCAGCAACTCGCCGATCTGATAGATCAGATCCCTGTCAAACGAGGCCGCCGTCGCACAGCCTGTCGGGAAGCATACCGCCTTGATGCTCTCGTTGATGCCGAGGTGGTCGCCCTCCAAATCCTGCTTTCTCAGCCCGTGAGGACCGTCGCTGACCATCGTGTCAGGGATGCCAAGACGCTCCACCGCCTTTGTATGCCAGAAATCTTCTCCGGAACACAGACTGGCCTTTTCCTCCAGTGTCATGTCCGCAATCAGCGCTTTTATTTTTTCTCTTTCCAATGCCGCATCCTCCTTTTGTTTTATAATGGCTGAACAGTAACTTATAATGCTACCGTAGACAAATCCCATTCTTCATGGATCTTCGGCACATCATTGATCAGGCGCTTTGTATAATCCGCCCGGGGATTTAAAATCACTTCCTCCGCAGGACCTGACTCTACAAATTTCCCATGCTCCATAATATAAACGGAATCGGAAACATAGTAGGCAAGTCCGATGTCATGGGTGATGAAAATAATGGTCATATTGATCTCGTCGCGCAGCTTTAGCAGCATATCCAGAATCGTCGCACGCGAGCACGCATCGATCATCGAGGTAGGCTCATCCGCAAGCAGGATGCGCGGCTTCAAAAGAAAAATACGCGCAATCATCAAACGCTGCATCTGTCCTCCCGACAGCTCGAACGGATATTTATTCGTCAGCTCCGCAAATTTGAGATTGACAAAGCTGCACGCCTGGGTCATCAGCTCCACCTTTTTTTCATAAGGCAACTTTTTCCCACCCCGCATATGGATACAGTCTAACAGTACGGAGTCGATCCTGTTAAAAATGTTGTAGGAAGAAAACGGATCCTGGAAAATTGCCTGAATGCCTTTCCAGTATTCCTTTTTCTTTTTCCGCGTCCCGATATCCCGCGGCTTTTCCTCAAAAAACACTTCTCCTTCCGTGACGTTGATCAGCCCGAGAAGCATTTTGGACAATGTCGTTTTACCCGAGCCGCTTTCTCCTACGATCGAAATGATTTCACCCTCATAAAAGTTGAAATCCACATGGTCCACGGCAAGAGTTCTCGCATTGCCGACGCCGAATATCTTTGTCACACCGCTGCCGCTCAAGCAGACCTTTTGAAACTGCCTGCTATTTCCTTCCGTATTCCGTTCACTCATTATCATACACCTCCCGCAGCTTCTCCTCTGTCAAATAACAGCGGTACATTCTTTTTTCACCAAATTCCGTTTCCGCAATGCCATGCAGCATACAGGCGGGCTGTGCGTATTTGCAGCGCTCCGCAAAGCGGCAGCCCTTCGGCGGTTTTTTCAAGTTGGGAGGAGTTCCCGGGATTGCGGCCAGCTTCGCGTCTCTCGTGCCTTCCTCCGGCACGAGGATCGAGCCCATCAGCCCTTTGGAATACGGGTGCAGCGGATCGAATACCATCTCCTTCGCCGTCCCGCGTTCCACGATCTGCCCCGCGTACATGACCATGATATCATCAGTTACATTATACAGCAACGGAAGCTCGTGCGTAATAAAAATCATCGATTTAATAAAACCTTTTTCCATCAGATCCTTCAGCATTTTGATCACCATCTTCTGAGAGGTCACATCCAGCGCGGAGGACGGCTCATCCGCAATCAGCACCTTCGGCGAAAGGATCGTCGAAATCGCGATGACCGTTCTCTGCTTCATGCCGCCGGACAACTCCACGGCGTGCTTTTGCAGTACACTCTCCGGCAGCCCCAATATTTCGAAGCGTTCCTTTGCCAGCGCATAAATTTCGCTCTTGGCGGCCTTCGGGTCATGCGCATGGATGACGTCCTCGATAAAGCGGATGATCTTCTGCGTCGGGTTCAGGGCGTTCATCGCCGCCTGTGGAATATAGGCGATCTCATTGCCGAGTATTTTTCTGCGCACCTCGTCCGGCTTCATGCCCGAAATATTTTTTCCGTCGACCGTGATCGTGCCGCTCTGGTAATGCAGCGGCGCAAAATAGTATCCCATTAAGGATAGAGCCAGCGTAGATTTGCCGCAGCCGCTCTCTCCTGCAATCCCCAGGGATTTTCCTTCCTCTATTTTCATCGATACCCCGTCCACCGCATAGACGTCCTCGCCAAACCGGGTAATATATTTGGTTTTGAGGTGATCAACCTCCAGTATTACTTTTCCCATTCTGCTTTCCTCCTACTCTCTTAACTGCGGATTGAATATCTGGTCAAGTCCGGTATTCATCAGATTCAATGAAAATGATATGAGCGTGATCGAGAGGATGACGGGGAAGTACGCCCACCATGCGCCGTTTAAATGCGCGCTGTAGGTCATCGCCCAGCTCATCATCAACCCAAGCGTGGAAACCTTTGTCGTGGCCGGACCAAGACCCAGCATGGACAACTGCGCCTCCGCAAGAATGCCTGATGAGATTTGCAGGATAAAGGCCATTACGACATATGACGCAATATACGGCAGGATATCCATTAAAATAATCCGAAGCAGGCTGTGCCCCGAAAGCTTGGACAGGTTCACATGATCCCGGTTGCGCAGAGAAATAACCTGAGAGCGAACCGA
>CAZBRY010000184.1:0-4634 GCA_964494285.1 uncultured Lachnospiraceae bacterium | reverse complement strand
TTCCATCATTCACATTAACGGGCATCTTCTCCCATTCTTTTGTCCATTTCTGCTCCACTTCTCTGTGGTTATAAGGTACTGCCATTTTGAATTCCTCCTAAACAGGATGTATCTTTCATCCAATAAGCTACATTTTAAACAGGTTCGTTCCCACTGTCAAGGTTCAATCAAAAAGCCCGGAAGCATTCCAGGCTTTTTGTGAGACATTTGCTTTTATTTTATTCTTTAATCATCGGTAGACTCATCCGTTAGCTTGCTTGCTCTTGCCGCAACTTCCTTCTCCTGCACATCTGAGGGTGCCTGCTCATAGCGATTAAATTCGTATTCGTATATGCCGCGTCCGCCTGTCATGGAACGCAGTACCGTACAGTAGCCAAACAGCCCCGTCATTGGGATTTCTGCCTCAACCACCTGCTTACCGCCTGCGATCGGGTTCATGCCGAGCACTCGCCCGCGCCGTTTGTTCAGATCGCCCATGACGTCGCCCGTATAGGAATCCGGCACGGTCACCTTTAAGGATGCGATCGGCTCCAGCAGAATCGGTCCGGCCTCCATAAAGCCTTTCTTGAACGCCTGGATCGTAGCCATCTTAAATGCCTGTTCAGAAGAATCGACCGGGTGATAAGAACCGTCGTATAAAATCGCCTTTACACCGACGACTGGATAAGCCGCCAGAGGTCCTTTTAATACGGAATCTGCCATACCCTTTTCCACAGCGGGGTAGAAGTTTTTCGGGACAGCTCCGCCGACTACCATCTGTTCAAATTCATATGCCTTGTTCAAATCGTTCAGCGGCTCAAATTTCATCTTTACATGACCATATTGCCCATGACCGCCCGACTGCTTTTTATATTTAGACTCCACATCAGACGTCTTCTTAATCGTCTCGCGGTATGCCATTTTAGGCTGTGACAGCTCAATTTCCACCTTATATACATTAAGCAGCTTGCTCGCAATGATTTCAAGATGCTGATCGCCCATGCCATAAAGGAGCGTTTGCCGATTCTCTGCATCATTGACATTTTTTAGTGTCATATCTTCGTGCATCATCTTTTGAAGCGCTCCGGAAATTTTATCAATATCACTTTTATTTTTTGCTTTATAGCGCATATATGTGTATGGCTTGCTGATTTCAGCCTTTGCATATTGAATCGTATTGGCCTTTGTCGAAAGCGTATCACCTGTCCTCGCTCCCGTCAGCTTCGGAATTGCTCCGAGATCACCCGCATGCAGCTCCGGCACTTCGACCGGTTTATTTCCCTGCAACACGTACAGCTTGGAAACACGCTCCTCAATATCCTTATCATAATTATATAATGTATCGTCGGACTTAATGACACCGGAACAAACCTTTACAAGCGAGTATTTACCGATGAACGGATCAACGATTGTCTTCCAGATCATAGCGGACTTTGGCTTAGAGAAATCATAGTCGGCCTCAAAAATTTCATTTGTTTTAATATTAATTCCTGCCAGCTTTCTCGTATCCGGACTCGGAAAATATTTAATAATATCGTCCATCAGCGTATACATTCCCTGACAAAGAATACTGGAGCCCATTGTCACAGGTATAATGCTGCCGTCAATAATGTTGGCGCGCAGTGCCGCCCTGATCTCTGCATCCGAGAAGGAATCTCCACTGAAATAACGCTCCATAAACTCCTCGCTCGTCTCAGCAACGGCTTCCATCAAAGCTTCGCGGCAAATTTTCAAGTTGGCCTGTGAATAATCAGGGATCGGGCATTCTTCCACCTTGCCGCCTGTCGTCCAGCGATTGCCTGTTTCGCTGACAACATTAACATAACCAACAAATTTTTCATTTTCACGAATCGGAAGATGGAATGGAGCGATCGACTTTCCGTATCTCTCCGTCAAATCCTCTACTACTTGGCGGAAGCTGGCATTATCCACATCCATATCTGTTACAAAAATAATTCTCGGAAGCTTATATTTTTCACAGAACTCCCATGCCTTTTCCGTACCAACCTCAATTCCAGCTTTACCGGATATGACAATGATCGCTCCTGCCGCCGCACTAACCGCTTCCTCCACTTCCCCAACAAAATCAAAATACCCCGGTGTATCCAACAGGTTTATTTTATGTGAGTCCCATTCGATTGGTACAACGCTTGTACCGATGGAAAACTGACGTTTTTGTTCTTCTTTATCATAATCGCTGATCGTATTTCCGTCGCTCGTCTTTCCCATACGGGACGTAATGCCTGATAAGTGCGCCATTGCCTCAACAAGCGTCGTCTTACCGCAGCCTCCGTGTCCTAACAGCACCACATTTCGAATCTTGTCACTTGTGTAAACATTCATATTGGGTTCCTCCATATCAAGTTGTTGTTTTGGTTTTGTGAATAAAAGCAATCCCCCTCTTCCTATTCACAGTACACTATGTGAATATTGTAATAAATTTGAGCTTATTTTGCAATAGGATTATGCATTTTTAACTAATTATAAAACGCCGCGAATAATAAGGCGGTGACTGCCGACAAAGAGCGGCGTGCATGTAATCAGTGTTAAATTGCTTCCTTCCATTGGATCCATCACAGAAATCTCGTCCGGATTTACAATAAAACTTTCCGTTACCGTATAGCTGTAGACCGCATCCAAAGTTTCTATTTCAACGATGTCACCCGGCTCCACTTCATTTAATCGATTAAAAAATCGGCCAAATACATAATTTCTGTGGCCTGCAATCACACAATTTCCCGTCTGTCCCGGCTGCGCCGTATTTTCTACATGTCCGAGTGCGCTGCTTAAGACCCCAGAAGTAGAACCTTCTTTTACTGCTTCCTGCATCTCGATTTTCTCAATGTGCATCAGACCGAGCGCGGACGTCAAATCCACTTCCGATGCAGAGTCCTCCGCGTCGGATAAACCCGGATCAATGTCACCGACACCCGTTTCAAATGTGATTATGGCCTGTTTTGCCTCTTTAAACTCCGTCACCGCACCGCGGCTCTTCACATAATCCATCACATTGACAATCACGACCGCCGTCATTAAAACGGAGCCCGCTGTGATAAACAGGCGGCTTGCAAGCCGCCTGTAATAATTCAGTTCCTCTGCCCTTCTCGTCATTCCCTTATCTCTTCTTTCCTCTTTTATCCAAATAGATGCCTGAGACGACCATTGACGCACCAAGCAGGAAGAGTGACACAGATCCTACAAAGCCGCCCGTCTTAGGCAGTGAACTGCTCTTTACTGCTTCCGGATCGATTTTATCAAACAAAAACGAAGCGGACGAATCGTCTGAAGACGTTGACGAAGATGTTGAAGAAGACGGATCTTCGGTGGTTTTCCCTCCCGTTGTCACAGGCGCCTTCTGGTTTACAATTGAAATGACCGTCGTCTTATCCGTATCGCCGTCCATGTAAAAAGCGGTCACCTTCCCCGTTGTATCTACCGCACACGTATATACCTTATCCGTCTTGACATAACCTTTCGGCGCACTGATTTCCGTAATTTTGTAATAAGAAGCCGAGCTATTCATAAGTCCTTCAAACACAACCGAACCGCTCGCATTGCTTGTTGCCGTTTCATCCGGGAATCTCGTCGGCAGCGAATCTGTCTCATCTGTCACGCTCCAAATGCCAAACACCGCTCCGGCAAGCGGCTGTGAAGAAGTATTTATTTTCTGAAAGGTGAGCACGCCCGCCTTCGTTTTATTTGTCACCGGAACAGACACCGCTCCTGAGCCAAGCGTCGAAACAGAAATATCTGCCGTATTCAGCTTATAACCAGCCGGCGCCGTCACTTCACGCAAAATATAATCCGTATTCCCTTTTAACCCGTAATAGGTGAGTGTGCCTGCACTGTTTGTTGTAGCTCTTCCCACCAGCGTCGTACCGTCGGCTTCATATAAGTCAAATACCGCTCCTGACAAAGGGTTCGAGGTATCCACATCGCGTTTTGTAATTTCCAGCCGAATGCTGCCAGCGCTTCGCAGACCTCCGGTTCCGGAACTGCTGAAAATCAGACTTCTTCCTATCGAAGAATTTCCGGTGGCCGGCGTGCTGCCGCTTCCCACCATAACACGATTCGTATAAGTGGTGGCAGTTGCATCAGATGTGTCAACGGCAACCCAATATTCGAGCACAAGCGCTTTATTTGTCGCTTTTAAAAGAGTAATTGTCATCTCTGCATTGCCGGAGCTGTCCGTACTAAAGTGCACGCTATAATCCACACCAGAAACCAGCACGGCCGAGGGCGAGCTCTTTGTTACCTCACCTGTGGAAGCGTTTACATTACCCTCATAAATCTTGACTGTAGAGGGAGCATATGTCATCCATGCCGATAATGTGTCGCGGATTGTGTAGTTTACAGGTAATGTCGCCCCACTCGCATTAAGCGGCACCGTATAAGAAATCGTAGAGCGATCAAGCACAGTTCCTGACTTTGCTATCAACTTTGTCGGTATGCTGACAGTTTTATCAACATGCGGCAAATTCGTAACCGGATACTGATTCTGAAGCTCCACCCCATTTGTTATAGCAACAGGTTCGTTTGTATCTCTGAAACTTCCCGCAAATGCGCCGGAATTCACATCAACCGTTGTCCGATATTCGATCACACCATACTGACCTTCCAAAAGATCGTGCAGATGAATGGTCAAGTTTCCGTCC
>CAZBRY010000183.1:619-4654 GCA_964494285.1 uncultured Lachnospiraceae bacterium | reverse complement strand
GATGAACACTTGCAGGCATTTTTACAAGAAATTGAGCCGGCGATCACCTACTATGAGGGAGGCGATTTGCTGCTGACAGACGACAAAGCGCCGGTTGAGCTGCTTGGGATGCAGGTCATCGACGGGCTTATCAAGGAGGAAGTTGGTTATTATAAGGAACTTTTCAGGGAAAAAGGAATTGACGGTATCATGGAGCAGCTTGATTAGCAAGACCTTGTAAAAAGCATTTATCAAGGGTTGTCAAATTCCCGTAGGATAGGTTATGATAATGAGGCAATACGTCGAGGAGGAACAGGAGGAGGAACAGGGTGGAAAATATATTTTCGAATCCGGGTAATGCGGAAAATTTATGGGATTATTTGTTTAACGTAGAAGAAGGCCGCCGAAAGCTTGGCGAGCAGATGCCTGTGGTTGTTTATCGTATGTTTGAATATTCGATGCGGGATGTGCTCACATCGATGTATGGTAAGGAGCAGATGATTGAGATCATCAGAAGCGCCGGAGAAAAAACAGGAAGGGAATTTTTTAACAGATGTTTGGATGGATCCCTTCCGCTCAATGATTACCTCGCACAGGTACAGCAGAAGTTGATTGATTTTAAAATTGGAATATTGCGAATCGAAAGCTTTGACGAGGAGACAGGGCGCGCGATACTCACCATCAGTGAAGATTTGGACTGCTCGGGCTTTCCGATGATCGGGGATACGGTATGTAATTATGACGAGGGATTTATTGCCGGCCTGTTAAAGGCGTATACGGGCAAGGAATATGTTGTAATAGAAATTGATTGCTGGGGGACGGGAGACCGGGTCTGCCGTTTTGATGCTCAGGTTGTTGCAGAAGATTAAAGTTTGATGATAAGAGTGAGGGCGTTATGAACCAAGGGGATGCGGATGTATTATTTCAATATCTGAAGGAAATTTTGTTTGAGAGAAACACGCCGATGCTTTCGGAAAAAGATGTTTCTCCCGAATTTGAAAAGCTTGTGGAGGGGATGAATCTGCTACACGGATGGATTGATGAAAGCTACCGGTTTGCAAGGGATATTGCGGAGGGTAATTTGAATAGTGAAGAGCCTTCCAAAGATAATCCGTTAAATGATTCCTTAAAAATGCTTCGATCCAACATATCACATTTGATTTGGCAGACAAAGCGCGTTGCGGAAGGTGACTATTGCCAGCGAGTCGCCATGATGGGCGACTTTTCGACCTCATTCAATACGATGATTGCACAACTGAAGCGACGAGAAGCCGCTTTAACAGAGCACAATGCACTTCTTTCTTATATGACGGACAATATTGGGGATTTTGTACTTGTTCTGGATGATGAAACGAAAAAAATATTGTATGAAAATAAAGCTGCCATCAACTTATTGGTAGAAGAAACGCAGATTGCTGGGATGCTTCAACATTTTCTGAAAGATTACAATGTCAGAGACAGCGGACGTTCGTGGGAAATTAGCCTGCCGTCACCGGGGGATGTGGAGCAAATGCTGTTTTACCACATCGATTCGTTTTATATTGACTGGCAGGGCAAACAGGCGACTGCCCACCTTTTGCGGAATGTGACGGAACAGCGAGAATGGGAATCATCAATCGAATATGAGGCGAATACGGATGCTTTGACCGGGCTTTATAATAGGCGTTACTGCATGGACGTGCTTACTCGTCTGCTTGCTAATAAGAAAGAATTTTTTATTTGCTTTGCGGATTTGGACAAACTCAAATACGTGAACGATACATTTGGTCATTGCTGTGGAGATGAGTATATTAGGACGGTCGCGTCTGTTTTGAAGGAAAGCTTCAGAGGGGATGATGTCATTTGCCGTATGGGTGGGGATGAATTTATCGTTCTTATGCAAGGGTGCGTGGAAAAGCATGCTGTGATGCGGATGGAGCAGGTGAGAAACCGTCTTTTTCAACTTGTTCAGGAGAGACATCTAAAACACGAAATGAGCATCAGCTATGGGGTCGTTGCGTACGACAAAAACAACAAGATGGATGCGGAAGCGCTTTTATGCGAGGCCGATCAGAAAATGTATCTATTTAAGCAAGCGCATGGCAAAGCTGTCCGAGACGGCGAATAGAGAAGTATGTGCCGGCGATGGAACTAAGAACCGCAATTATTCCGAGAATATTCGGAATGTTTGTGGTTTTTTTGTGCACACTTCATAAAAATACCCCCTTAAGAAAAAAGAATGCCACCTTATTTGCACAAAGGCACTCTGCTATAATAAGAGAAAAGTTGGCTGATTGAACAAAAAGCTGCGGAAAGGATACTTGGGATAAGGACAGGTGGTAAATAATGAATGAGACGATTGCGTTGATGGAGCACATCAGCAAGTTCTTTCCGGGTGTAAAGGCACTGGATGACGTACACTTTGAGCTGTGCGCAGGCGAGGTGATGGCGCTTCTGGGAGAGAACGGCGCGGGTAAGAGCACGCTGATGAAAATTTTAAGCGGCGTCTATACAAAGGACGAAGGTCTGGTTAAAATTTTTGACAGGGAATATGAAGGTCTGACGCCGAAGCAGGCACAGGAGGCCGGCATTGCGATCATCCACCAGGAGTTAAACATGTGCCGGCACTTAAACATCACGGAAAATATTTTTTTAGGGCGGGAGACGAGAAAGGGCATCGTGCTCTCCAACAGCGAGATGGAGGAGGAAGCCAAACGCGTTTTGGATGAGCTGAAAATCGACTTAAGTCCGCGCCAGATCGTGGGCGATCTGCCGGTATCCAAGCAGCAGATGGTTGAGATCGCAAAAGCGCTTTCAACAAACGCGAAAATCCTGATCATGGATGAACCGACCTCCGCGCTGACGGCAAAGGAAATCGAGGATTTGTTCCGCATCATCAGAGATTTGAAGAAAAAGGGCTGCGGCATCGTTTACATATCACACAGGCTCGAGGAGCTGCAGCATATCACGGACCGGGTGACGATCATGCGGGACGGACAATATGTCACCTCGATGAATTACAGGGATACGACGCTCGATGAAATCATCTCCCATATGATCGGCCGCGAAATCAAGGAGAAGTTTCCGCATGTGGAATGCGAGAGGGGAAGAAGGATCCTTGAGGTCAGAAATTTAAACAGGGGCCGCATGGTGCGGGATATTAATTTTTCCGTCTATGAAGGCGAAATTGTCGGCCTTGCCGGGCTGATGGGAGCAGGGAGAACCGAGACGACGAGGACGATCTTTGGAATCGATGGCAAGGACGGCGGAGAAATCGTTCTGGAAGGAAAAGAAGTGGCCATCCGGAAGCCGGAGGATGCGATCAGGGCGGGCATCGTGCTGGCTCCTGAGGACCGAAAAAAGGACGGACTCTGCACGAAGCTGAGCATCCGCCACAACATCGCGCTGCCCAATCTCGATCTGCTCTGCAATAAATTCGGCGTTGTCAGTCGAAAAAAGGAAGAGAAGCTGTGCGCAAAGACCGTGCAGGATCTAAAAGTAAAAACGCCAAATGTTGAAATCGACGCAGGTAACCTTTCAGGTGGCAATCAGCAGAAAATCGTTGTCGGCAAGTGGCTTGCAAGAAATTCAAAGGTTGTTATTTTTGACGAGCCGACAAGGGGAATTGACGTTGCTGCGAAGGTGGAAATTTATCACCTAATGAATGAATTAAAGCAGCGGGGGATTGCGGTACTGTTTGTTTCGTCGGAAATGTCGGAAGTGATAGGCATTGCGGATCGGATTATCGTCATGTGCGACGGACGAATTACCGGAGAGCTGATGGCAAAAGAAGCAACACAAAGCGAAATACTGACACTCGCGACGAAATTTGAAAAGAAACTGGCGAGCGGTGAAGCATGAAGGAGGAAAAAGAAATGAGTCGCAGCAAACAACATCCCTTAAAGGGGATTCTGGATATTCGTGGAATGAGAGGAGCGCTGACCGCTTTTGGGGGTCTGATTATCATCTATGTCGCCTTCGGCATGATCAATTCCACTGTTTTTACGGGACAGAACGTCATGAATCTGCTTCGTTCCATGTCAAAGTACCTGTTGATCGGCATCGGCCAGAGCTATT
>CAZBRY010000183.1:0-609 GCA_964494285.1 uncultured Lachnospiraceae bacterium | reverse complement strand
AATATTGATCTTTCCATCGGCTCGGTCGTAGGCATGAGCGCCATGATCACGGCGACGCTGATGACGATGGGCGTCTCTCCGGCCGTAGCGATCATAATTGCGCTGTGCTGCTGTATGGTGATCGGGATCATCAACGGCATCTTAGTCGGAAAGTGCCAGCTCCCGCCGTTTATCGCCACGCTCGGCACGATGTTCGTCGCAAGGGGCGTCGCTTATATGGTAAACGGCAACCGGAATACGGACGCCATCAGCTCAGGGATCGGAAAGGAAGCGGCGGACAGCTTCCAGAGCGTGTTCTACTATGGAAAGACAGCAGGCATTTACAATACGTTCTGGATTGCGATCGTCATTTTTATCGTATTCTTTTTCCTGCTTTCCAAGACGAGGACAGGAAGACATATTTATGCGATAGGCTCCAATATCGA
This sequence comes from uncultured Lachnospiraceae bacterium, assembly GCA_964494285.1. GTDB lineage: Bacteria > Bacillota > Clostridia > Lachnospirales > Lachnospiraceae > JAEYFP01. The sequence goes on along the minus strand of CAZBRY010000183.1, from coordinate 184 downwards.
TGCGGCGCAGCTATCCGGCGTCAATGTCGTTGGAACCGTTACAAAGGCATATCTTGTCAGCGCCTTCTGCTCGTTTGTCGTCGGCCTGATCCTTTGCGGACAGGCAAATATGGGCAATATGGAAGCCGGCAATATGTATGAGATGTATGCGGTCGCAGCCGGCGTGATCGGAGGTATTTCACCT
>CAZBRY010000182.1:0-4692 GCA_964494285.1 uncultured Lachnospiraceae bacterium | reverse complement strand
GGTTCTGACGCCGACCTATCACGTGTTCCATATGTACAAATATCATCAGGATGCCGAGCTGGCGTCAAGCAGCATCGAGGGCAGCAGGATGATCGGAACGGAGCCGGAATTTATGGTTCCCGACGTGCAGGAATCCGTATCCGTAAGCGCGGATGGAACTGTGAATATTACAATTAACAATCTGTCGATGGATGAGGAAAAGGAGCTTTTCATCAGCTTTATGGAGCTAAAGCCAGAGAACGTGGAGGCTTCCATTGTGACAGGTGAAATGATGGCGCATAATACATTTGATGCTCCAAACGCCGTAAAGGAAGAAGCCTTCAAAGCGTTTGAAATTACGCAGGATGGAATCAAAGCGGTCTTGCCGCCCTGTAGTGTCGTGCTGCTGCGCGTAAAATAACGGGAGAATCGGTATGTCGGAAATCGGCTGCAGGATGTGCCTGCTGCGGGATATGGACAAAAACGAATACGTAAAGGGTATCCAAAACCGGATAGACAGCCTGGACGAAGAGATTAAGGCAGATTATGCGTTGTATGAAGAAAGGCTTGCAATATGCGGCTTTTGCAGCTATTTGCGAGACGGCTTCTGCGGCGCCTGCGGCTGCTTTGTAGAGCTTCGGGCGGCCGTTGCCGTCAATCGGTGCCCGTATGAAAAATGGCGTCGGGAATCATTCCCCGGCGCACAAAGTATATAAACGTATATAAGTATAAGCCCCTTATGAGCAAGGGGCTTATATTTTAATAATCAAATCCCTATCGGGCTGTAGTTAATACGAATGTTGATATCCTGATTGTAGTTGCCGAAGGTCTTCCCGAAGATCGTCAGACCGCCGACATGCGAGGAATCATCCTCGACAGCCATTTTAAACTTGATCGTGCTGCGGTAATCCAGCTCAAAATCCCGGATCGAAACGCCGGAAATCTGCAGTCCGTCGATGAAGGTCCCTTTTTTATTGATGACAAGAAGCTTCAGCAGTCCGTACTGGTTCCAGTTCGGGTACCACCAGTCCGGAGTAAAAATACCTTTTACGTCGCCGAAGTCTCCGGGGCTTGTCCACATGCCGATGCATTTGTCATTAATATAGAAGCTGATATCGGACGGCCACACATCGTTGACGCCGGGCGCCTCCGAGCTCAACTCCGTAGAGATCGTGATTTGCTCGATTTTCTGTGAGCTTGGGATAAAGTTAGGAATGACATATTCGACGTAGCCCTTTGTGAACCAGAGAATATCTGCGTTGTATCTGTCGGGATGCGCGAAATACCTCGTGTCGTCCACCTCCCCGATGAGCGCGGTGCCGGAAGCAAGTCCGCAGGTCGGATAAACGTGGAAATCGGAGTAATGACCGACCTTGACGGAGGTCTGGTAAACATTTTTACCGTCCTCTTCGGAGTCGAAATCCACAAGTAGCTTATCAACATAGACGGAGCACTTTTTCTGGTTACCGTGACCGGAGGATTCGTTTGTGATCGTAATGATTCCCGCATCCTCCAGCTTCTTAATGTGGCTTGTGAGCGCACCGTTCGTGATGTTCAATCGGCTTGCGAGCTCATTCATGTTCATTCCTTTGTCTTCCAACAGGATCTTAATGATTTCAATTCTGATATCGGAGCCTAATGCTTTAAAAATGGGAAGCCCTTCATCCAACGATTTGATATGTAGCATATAGTTGTCCACTCCTTTAATAAAAAACCATTTTCCGCTTTTGCAAAATTTCATATAATCAAATAAAATGACCTTTTGACCCTTGCATCATAAAATATAGATATTACAACATTATTCTTAGTATACCGAGAATGAAATCATTAGTCAATCCTAATTAGTTTAGATTGTCCTAAAAAGTTTACATTAGAATAAACGTTAAGGAAAAACTAAAATAATATATAAAACAATAAAATATATATTGACAACCGGGAACGGGTGCTGTACAATTTCCATACAAGGATGAGTTTTTCGGGAGCGAATTATACAAGTTGCATATATTATTTTGAAAATTGAGAAAATCATATAGTCAGAATTTTAATGCAAACAGTCGAAATACATCTAATTGTAAACTATTTTAAGTAAATCAAAAACATGAATGGAAGAAGGAGGATTTATTTTATGAAAAAGAAGTTACTCAGCATTTTTTTGAGTGCAACGATGGTTGCTTCCATGTTGGCAGGATGTGGTTCCCAAGCGGCAACCGGAACAGCATCCGATGCAGCAGGCACAAAGGTTGCGGATGACGCAGCAACAGACGAAGCGGCAGCGGATGACGCGGCGGCAGAGGGCGAGGAGACGGGCGAGGTAGAGCCGGAAGCAGTGACGACAGTCGGCGACCCGAACGGTACCCATATGGAAATGTGGTCCTTTGTTGAATTACATAATACATATTACGGAAAAATGGTCGAAATGTGGAATGAGCAGAATCCGGACAGAACGATTGAAGTTACATTTACGACATACCCGTATGCAGATATGCATAATAAGCTGCTGATGTCCTTGCAGACAGGCGAAGGCGCGCCGGATCTTTGCGACGTAGAGGTGGGACAGTTCCCGAATGTCGTTGCGGGCGTGGATCAGTGGTTATATCCGTTGGATGATGCGGCAGCTGATTATATGCCGACAATGGTTCAGGCGCGTATGGATACCTATGCAGGCGCAGATGGGAATCATTACGGCGCTCCGTTCCATGTAGGCGCAACGGTTATGTATTATAATATGGCTGTTCTTGAAGAAGCCGGTTTTACACAGGCAGACGTAGATGCCATTAAGACATGGGATGATTATACGGCGCTCGGCGAGGCTTATATTGCGGCAGTCGGACAAGAAGGCAAGTATTTTACATCTGTAGATACAGGCGGTGTTGACTGGCTATGGATCGCAATGGCTGAGTATGGCGAAGACTGGACAGGCGGATTTGAAGGCCCTGCAAACGTAGAGCTTCAATCGGTAAAAAATATGATGAATATGCAGGTTGAATGGCTGGGTTCGGGCGTAGCACAGGTTTCTCCGGATGGACACGTAGATCTGGAGGCGGGCTTCCAGAACATTCTTGACCACAACATTGTATCTTTCCCGAAGGCGATGTGGTTCATGAGCAGATTCATCAACTATATGCCGGAGGAAAAGGGAAATTGGTATCTCGCTCCATGTCCGGTATTTGAAGAAGGACAGAATAATTCCGTAGGTATCGGCGGTACCGGTACGGTTGTAACACAGCATGCATCGGATAAAGAGCTTGCGGCAGATTTCCTTTGCTATGCAAAGATGTCTATGGACGGCGAAAAGATGAACTGGGATATGCTTGGCTTTGACGTATGTAACACGGAAATGTGGACGGATGAATCCATTATCCACGACGATGCCAACCAGTATAACGCATTCTTCAGAAATTATCCGTATGACGTATTGAACGAAATCAAGGATGGCATCGGCAAGATCTCTGTAGTTGCGATCAGCCCGACGATCAACGAGGATATGTGTAATGTAACGCTGAATGCGATCCTGGAGGATGGCACGGCGGTAGACGAAGCGTTAGCAGCTTCACAGGCGACCATTGATTTAGAGCAATAAATGAATTAATATAAAAGAAAGGGAGCGGCTCGGGGTTATCAAGGGAATCCCGGGCACTCCCTTTCCATTTTCAAAAGGAGACGGGTTATGAAAGTAAAAAAATTTCTTTATTCACAAAAAGCAGCCCCTTATGTGTTTGTGCTACCTTTCCTTTTAAGCTTTCTCATTTTCTGGATCTATCCGTTGTGTAGTACGATTACAATGAGCTTCCAGGATATCAAGCCGGTGGGAACGACATGGGTTGGATTTAAAAATTATCAGAAGTTGTTGGTGGATACGGTATTCCATACGGCAGTTTTGAACAGTTTTGAATATATGCTGCTGACTCTTGTTTTCCTAATCCCGTTTCCGATGCTGTTTGCGGTTTTGATCGACTCCAGGCTCGTAAAGGCAAAGGGCGTCTGGAAGGCGATTCTTTATTTGCCCGCATTGACGTCCGTAGTAATTTCGGGTACCCTGTTCCGCCTGATGTTTTCCGAATATCAGACCGGTCAGATGAATGTGTTGATGACGAGTCTCGGACTGGCAACGCAGAAATGGCTGAAATTTAAGCCGACCGCTTATGGGGCGCTGCTGACGATGGCATGCTGGAGATGGACCGGTGTCAATATGCTGTATTTCCTTTCGGGACTCAAATCCATCGATTCCTCCCTTTACGAATCGGCCAACATTGACGGAGCGAGCGGTTTGCAGAAGTTTCGCTATATTACAATACCTCTGTTAAAGCCTACAACGATCTATGTATTGACGATCAGTATTTATGCGGGTCTGGCGATGTTCCTCGAATCCTTCATGCTCTATACGCAGAACGCGTCACCGAATAATATTGGCTTGACGATTGTCGGCTACCTTTACAGGCGTGGAATTGAGAAGAACCAGTTGGGATATGCTTCCGCGGTCGGACTTGTGCTGCTCGTCATAGCGCTTGTGATCAATATTATTCAATTAATCCTTAACGGCACATTCAAAAAGGAGGAAAAATAAGATGGACAGTACAGTGACCTCCGTAAAAACAAAGAAAAATGTGAGCGCTTCAAGAAACCGGAAAATAGGCTCGTTTTTTGCGACAGGAGTCTTTGTGGTAATTTGCAGTTTTGTGGTGTTTCCTCTGATTGCAGGATTATTTGCTTCCT
>CAZBRY010000181.1:4442-4737 GCA_964494285.1 uncultured Lachnospiraceae bacterium | reverse complement strand
AAGTGGTGTTAACCTTCGTGTGTAATTAACATGATGGATAATAGGATATTAATGCAGATTAATATCCTATTATCTATTGTGATCAGGTGGTATGATGGCGAGATTGGCGATAGTGGTGCCCTGCTACAATGAAGAGGCTGTTTTGGAGCAATCTGTTTCGGAATTGTCTCGGGTGATGCGGGAACTGATTGCAAAAAAGAAGCTTTCCAAAGACAGTTTTCTATTGTTTGTCGATGATGGAAGCAAAGACCGGACGTGGGAGCTGATTGAAAAATTTCATAAAGAAAATGAACTT
>CAZBRY010000181.1:0-4432 GCA_964494285.1 uncultured Lachnospiraceae bacterium | reverse complement strand
AAGCTTGCGGGAAATGTTGGTCATCAAAATGCACTTCTTGCAGGTTTATTGTGCGTAAAAGATAAAGTCGATATTAGCATTTCAATTGATGCCGATTTGCAGGATGATACCGGAGTGATCGGGGAAATGGTCGATCGGTATGATGAAGGCTTTGATATCGTATATGGTGTGCGCAGTGTGAGAAAGACGGACACCTTTTTTAAACGGGTAACCGCCGAAGGATTTTATAAATTAATGAAACTGCTAGGCGTTAAAAGTGTTTATAATCATGCAGATTTTCGGCTGATGAGCAGTCGCGCTCTGGCAGGGCTGTCAAAATATAAAGAACGTAACCTTTTTTTGCGCGGCATTGTGCCGATGATTGGCTTTCAGACGGGTTGCGTCTATTATGAGCGCAAGGAGCGCATGGCGGGTGAGTCCAAATACCCGCTTAAGAAAATGTTGAGTTTTGCTTTTGATGGGATAACTTCCTTTAGCATCAAGCCGATGAATTTTATTATGGGAACCGGGATTTTTATGATTGTTCTTACAATTGCAGCGGGCATTTATGCGCTTGTATCCTACTCCACAGGAAATGTGGTCAGCGGCTGGACTTCCTTGATTTTGTCGCTGTGGCTGATTGGCGGAATGGTGCTGTTTTCCCTTGGACTGGTTGGACAATATATTGGAAAGATTTATATAGAGGTAAAGGAAAGACCCCGATACCTCATTGAGATAGAGCTGACACACGAGGAAAGCGATCTGGAGGAAAGCAAATTATGAAAAACTGGGAAATGGAAAGCAGGACGATGCAGGATACAGGGGTGTGTATTTTGCTGGGCGCGCTGCTGACTGGAGCAATTGTTTTGGGAAACAGCAAAGAAGAGCTTTATATTGAAAATCTTATTATGCTGCTGGGAATTTTTATTTTTTTGTTATTTGCGAGTTTTCGTTTCACTGCTGTGGCGATTGTTTTGACTGGGATTCAGACCCTTTCTTTTATTGCTTATAAGGTTTATCTGTTGTTGGCGGCAGATAAGCAGATTGCGCCGGTTTCCTATTTATGGATTATACTTCCGGCACTTACGATGTTTGGCATCGTGCTTTTTATTAACGGACTCAAACGGCTTCAACTTGAAAAAGAGGTGCTGCAGCGTCAGGTAGAGGAGCTTGTCATGATTGATCCGCTGACTGGGTTTTATAATCTGCGCAGTATGTTTATGGATATTCAGACGCAGATTTCTTATGCGGAACGTAACAATAAAAAGATTTCTTTGATGATCTTAAAGCCGCGTTATCAAAAGGAACTCAAAGGCGTGCTCAAGAGGCTCCAGTACGAGGAGATGTTGATCAGGCTTGCAAAATATGTATACGATACGGTAAGGCTTGAGGATCGGGTTTACAGCATTGATGACAAGGGGTCGTTTGGCATTATTTTGACTTGCGACAAAAAGGGAACGCGGCTTGTGGAGGGCAGACTCAGAAACAAGATTTCCGATCCGATGGCATTTGCGGGTATTGCGACATCCCCAATCCGTGTCGAGGTCAAGGTTGGCTGTCTTGAATATAAAAAGGAAGAATACCAGCGGGATGCGAAGCTGTTTAAGAAAAAAGTAGAAGAAGAAGTGGAATACGATATTTGAGTCAGGAAGGGAACGGGACATGAAATATTTTATTACAGGCGGCGCGGGTTTTATCGGCTCTAATATGACGGACAGGCTCTTAAGCGAACCGGAAAACGAGGTTATTGTATATGATAATTTCTCCACCGGACGCAGAGAATTTTTAGAGGATGCCTTGAAGAACCCGAGATTTCAGTTGGTAGAAGGGGACAATTTGGACGAGGAGTCGCTGAAAAGGGCGATGAACGGCTGTGAATTTGTATTTCATTTTGCTGCCAATGCGGATGTCAGAATGGGCTGTGAGCATCCACGGAAGGATTTGGAGCAGAATACGATTGCGACATATCATGTATTGGAGGCGATGCGTGCAAACGGGATTCGCAGGATCGGATTTTCCTCAACCGGTTCCGTTTACGGCGAGGCTGAGGTCATTCCGACACCGGAGGATGCGCCGTTTCCAATTCAGACCTCTCTTTATGGAGCTTCTAAGCTTGCCTGCGAGGGTCTGCTCGCTGCTTATGCCGAGGGCTTTGATTTTCAAGTGTCTATTTTCCGCTTTGTATCAATTCTCGGTGAACGTTATACCCATGGCCATGTGTTTGATTTTTGCCAAAGACTGTCTGAAGATCCGACGACATTACATGTACTCGGCAATGGAAAACAGAGAAAATCTTACTTATATGTGAAGGACTGCATGGAAGCAATTTTGACGGTCATTCAAAACGCGCAGGAAAAGGTCAATATTTTCAACCTTGGCACGGACGAATATTGTGAGGTCAATGATTCGATCGGATGGATTTGTGAAAAGCTTGGCGTGGCACCGTCTTTGACTTATGCGGGTGGGGAACGGGGCTGGATTGGTGACAATCCATTCATTTATTTGGACACACAGAAGATCCATTCCCTTGGATGGATGCCAAAGGCCTCCATTAAGGACGGTGTCATCAAGACCGTGGAATATTTGCAGGCGAATCCATGGGTATTTGAAGAGAGATAAACCAATGTTTCAGGTGACAATTGATTGCTATTTGGGAGGAACAGGAAATGATTATTGCGCGGAGTCCGCTTCGAATAACATTAGGCGGCGGCGGTACGGATCTGCCGTCTTATTATCAGGAGCATGAAGGGTTTTTAATTTCGGCGGCGATTGATAAGTACGTTTATATTACACTTCACCAGACTTTCGAGGAGACAATTCTCCTAAAGTATTCCAAGTTTGAACATGTATATGAAATCGATGAAATTCAGCATCCAATTATAAAAGAGGCATTGAAGATGCTGAAGTGGGATCTGAAATCAATTGAGATTTGTTCGATGGCGGATATTCCTGCCGGAACGGGACTTGGCTCATCGAGCAGTTTTACGACAGCGCTGCTGCGAGCCCTGCATACAATGCAAGGAAATATTGTGAGTACACGGACACTCGCGGAGGAAGCTTGCGAGATCGAAATGAACCGGCTGCATGAGCCGATCGGAAAGCAGGATCAATATATTGCAGCATACGGCGGACTGACTTGCATGAACTTTCACAAGGACGGTTATGTATGGGTAGATCGTCTTAAAATTTCGCAGGAAACATTGTACAATCTCGAAGATAATCTCATTTTATTTTTTACAGGCTTTTCACGTTCTGCGGGTAATATTTTAAGGGAGCAGGACGACAAGAGCAAGGATAAAGACAACAATATGATTAAGAATCTTGATTTTGTCAAAGACTTAGGATATCAAAGCAAGGCGGCCTTTGAACGGGGAGATTTGAATACATTTGCCGATATTATGAACACGCATTGGGAATACAAAAAAAAGCGCTCCGGCGGCATGAGCAACCCGCAGATCGACGAGTGGTATGATTATGCGATGAAAAACGGCGCGCTGGGCGGTAAAGTGATCGGTGCGGGCGGCGGCGGCTTTTTGATGTTTTATGCGAATGATAAGGTTAAGTTGCGCCATGCGATGGCAAAAACCGGCATGACAGAGGTGCGTTTCCGGTTTGAGATGGAAGGATCCAAAATCTTATGAGAACGCTGAATGAGATACAGGTCGTTGTTTTGATGGGCGGGCTTGGCACGAGGCTGAAGGAATTCACAATGGAATGCCCAAAGTCACTTGTAGACGTCGAGGGAAAACCATTTTTTGATTATCAATTGGATTTAATGAAAAAATGGGGCTTTCGTAAATTTGTTTTTTTAATTGGCTACCGCGCCGAAATGATTGAGCAGTATTATGGGGATGGCAGGAAGGATGGTATTTCCATAGAGTATTTCTATGACGGAGAAAAGTTGTTAGGGACAGGCGGAGCGGTACGCAGAGCCGTTCCGTATTTGGAAGAGGACTTTCTTCTGATATACGGCGACTCCTTTATGGATATTAATTTTGAAGAAACGGTTTACCGTTATTTTAGGGGAAAGGCGCAGGGGAAACGTGCGCTAATGACTGTCCTGAAAAACAACAATCAATTTGATAAAAGCAATGTCATTGTAAAAGATGGCGAGCTTGTGTTGTATGATAAGCATGCCACTGTTCCTGAAATGGAATATATTGATTATGGTGCATGTATGTATGAGAGGGCTTTGTTTGAAGAGTATGCCGAGGATGTTCCTTTTGATGTAGCACAGATTCAAAATTGTTTATCTCTTGCAGGAGAAATGACGGCGCATATTGTGACAAAGCGTTTTTATGAAATCGGAAGTCCGGTCTCACTCGAAGAGTTTCGGACATATGTGAAGCATCGCTTTTTAGAGCCGCATCCGGCCGTATTTCTAGATAGAGATGGCGTGCTGAATGAAATTGTGTTTAATGAGGAAACCGAGCAGTTGGATTCTCCGATGAAT
>CAZBRY010000180.1:0-4808 GCA_964494285.1 uncultured Lachnospiraceae bacterium | reverse complement strand
TGCATATCAATGGAAAGCGCATTGTATTTAAGGGAGTCAATCGTCACGAATTTAGCTCTCTAAGGGGTCGTGTTCCTTCCAGAGACGATATGGTTAAGGATATTGTGACGATGAAGCAGAACAATATCAATGCGATCCGTACGAGCCATTATCCGAATGATTCACTTCTGTATTCGCTTTGTGATGAGTATGGGCTTTATATGATCGCTGAATGCAACCTGGAATCGCACGGTTCCTGGGATACAATTGTGAGAGGACTTGCGGATATCGAAACTGCCGTTCCCGGCAACAAGGCGGAATGGCTTGAAAATATGCTGGATCGTGTGAATTCCACTTATCAGCGTGACAAAAACCATCCGGCAGTTCTGATTTGGTCGTGCGGCAACGAGTCATTTGGCGGAAAGGTCATCTATGAAATGTCAAACCGTTTCCGCGAGCTGGATCAAACGCGGCTCGTGCATTATGAGGGGGTTTTTCAGGACAGGCGCTTCAATGAATCGAGCGATATGGAAAGTCAGATGTATCCGTCTGCCGAATCGATTAAGGCATTTCTGGAAAAAGACAGAAGCAAACCATTTATCTGCTGCGAATATTTGCATGCAATGGGAAATTCCTGTGGAGCGATGGAAAAGTATACGGATTTAACGGATACGGATCCTTTGTATCAAGGCGGCTTTATCTGGGATTATATTGACCAGTCGATTGCAAAGAAGGATCGCTATGGAAGGGTGTTTCAGGCATACGGCGGCGATTTTGATGATCGTCCGACCGATTGGAATTTTAGCGGGAATGGAATTGTCTTTGGCAGCAACCGAGAGCCGTCGCCGAAGATGCAAACCGTGAAATATAATTATCAAAACATCGCTGTGTTGTTTGAAAACGATACGATAAAAATTAAAAACAAGCATTTATTTACAAATACAACTGTATTCCAGTGTGTGATTTCTTTGAAAAAGGACGGAATTCCGGTATGCGATTGTGAAATGAGTACGGATGTAAAGCCCCTTTGCGAGGAAATTTATAAAGTTCCGTTTGTGATACCAAGGGAGTCCGGTGAATATGCGCTGACCGTATCCTTCCATTTAAAGAAAGATACAGCCTATGCCAAACGGGGACATGAGATCGCGTTTGGGCAGCAGGTATTTACGGTAAAATCGGACCCGGCCGCAAAACCGGCAAACAGGGGCGGTATTGAGATCATTCATGGTAAAAATAATATCGGCATAAAAGGAGAGCATTTTGGCGCACTGTTTTCAGAACCGTCTGGCGGTCTCATTTCTTATCGCTATGGTGGAAGAGAGCTGTTAAAGAGTGCCGTAAAGCCCAATTTCTGGCGTGCGCCGACCGATAATGATTATGGCAATTTAATGCCGCAGCGGTATGCGCAGTGGAAGATCGCAAGTCTTTATTTTAGCCATAAATACTGGGAAAAGGGATCTTTGCAGGGCATCCGTCCGCAGCTTACCATGCGTTCAGACTGTGCCGTCATTACTTACCGTTACCTCCTGCCGACTTCGCCGGCGAGCGAATGCAGCCTCACCTACAAGGTATATGGTGACGGAGAGATACAGGTGACACTTTCGTATGATCCGGTCAAGGCACTTGGCGATATGCCGGAATTCGGCGTCATGTTTAAAATGGATGCCGATTATGACAAAGTGGAATGGTACGGGCTTGGACCTGAGGAGACCTATGCGGATCGTCTGGCAGGTGCAAGACTCGGAATTTATCAGGCAGAGGCAGGAAAGCTGCCGGCATATTTGATGCCGCAGGAGTGCGGTTGTCATGCAGGAGTCCGTTACGCGAAGGTGACGGACGGTCAGGGACGCGGCTTAAAATTCAGCGGAGACCGGATGTATTTCTCGGCATTGCCGTACACCCCGCATGAGCTGGAAAACGCTTTGCACCCGTATGAGCTTCCACAGACGCATTATACGGTTATCAGAGCGGCACTTGGACAAATGGGGGTTGCAGGTGATGATAGCTGGGGTGCCCTGACGCATGAAGAATTTTTATTAGACACCGGCAGACAGATGGAGTTTACGTTCTCCTTTACCGGCTGCTGAATGGGAGGAAAGCATGGATCAATTGATTGTAAATATTATTCATCGGCCGGAAATGGTTCCGGAATACGCAGAAAAAGTGACCGGCCATGGAAAAGAGGAGGACATCGGCAGAGAGGCGCTGTTGACGGAATCTCTCGATATCTTTCGAACACAGCAGGAAATTGCGCATAAAAACGGGCTGAAGACGACGATACAGATGACGTATGCGAGCCTGTTCAATGAAGAGGCGGTCGCGATCGCAAAGGCGCACCATGAGGAATACGGCGATGAAATTGCTCTTTCCCTGCTCGGCCTTCCATGTAAGGAATTCAGAGAGAAATACCATACAAAGGATTTTTGTATCTGGATGTTTTCGATGGAGGACAAAAAGGCGATTGTCAACGACGTCTTTGAAAAGTTTCACGAGCAGTTTGGCTTTTATCCCGCATCGACCGGATCCTATTATCTTGATGCGGAGCTGATCAGCTATATAAAAGAGCAGTATCCGACCGTGACATGCGCGGTCGCGACGTGCTGGGAGGAAGGCCCGAAGGCGTATCACACGTGCAATAATTCCTGGTATACGCTGTTTGACGGCGGTCCGTGGAATCCCTGGATTCCTTCCAAACAGAATACGCATGCACCGGCGGCAAATGAGGCGGAGGACAGCGGAATTGTTGCAATTCCGCATCTGTCCAGAGATCTGATCGCCTGCTACGACGGCAATGGCTCTAATTTTGGCACGCATCCGCAGAATGTGCTGCGCGGAATGATCTATGACACAAAGACGTGGGAGTATCCCTATCTTTATAATCTGATTGACCAGTATCGACATCTGGAGAAATTCAATAACGGCTATGCCTACAATATGGTATTTGTAGGGCCGGGCTGGATGAACAAGATGGGGCGCTGGGAGGCACCTTATGAGTTGCTGAAAAAATCCTACGAAGACGGTATGGCGTATTATGGCAACCTAAAAAAAGAAGGCAGGCTCGCGGATATGACGATGAAGGAATTTGCAGCCTATTACCGTGAGAAAAAGACGTATACCGAGCCGGAATGCGCGTTGTGGCGGGATATTTTGTACGGCTCGAAAAAGCAGGTGTTCTGGTATACAGATCCATACATGCGCGTCTGTGTCAACATGGACGAGGGCGGTGCGATCGTCGACCTGCGCCCGTATGCGGCAAAGCTTCAATGGCCGGTCGGCATCGGGACAAAGCATGTGCAGGACGCGTCTTATCCATTTCTAATACAGGAAAAGTACCGCGCGGGGTATTTTACACATTATGCGGGAGAAGGGACGATTCGCAGCGCGAAGCTGACCTATCAGGGCGAAGAAGTCGACCTGTGCTTATGCCGCACAAAAGCGGAGTTTTCTGAAGAGGCATTGACAGACGGAAAAAAGACTCGTATTCTGACATTAAAGCCTGTTACGGTCGAGTTTGCAAAGCTGACCGTGAAGCTTCAGACGAAAATTTATTTTGAAGAAGCTTCCTCAGCGGTTTGCATCGAGCGGACGATTCTTGAGATGTCCGATCCAAACGCACAAGTCGAGCTGAACGAATATATGGTAGCGTGCTACGGAACGACTGAATATCCGGAGGACATGACCGGTATCAGGTTGACGGTAGAAAATGAAAAGGAGAAAAAAGAAATCCTTTACGCATACAAGTGCAGAGAAGAGAAGCTGGAGAGCGCGAGGAGCGTGACGGCCCTCATCGATGCGATTGACACGCGCGTTTCCCTGACTGCGGAATCTACGGATGAAGCGTCGGCGGTTGGCTACATCAGGGAAGGCTACGCGTTCTCTCCGATGTTTACGTTAGGCTATCAGACAACATTAAAGGAGAAGGAGGTATTTTCGACATGGCTCAGTCTGGCAAAGGCAAACTGAATTATCGATGTCCCTCCTGCTTTATGAGAGATCTCGATATCGACATGTTTTATGATCCTGAAAAAAAAGAATATTACTGCATCCGGTGCCAATATACCGGAATAGAGGAGGACGTGCTTGAGAAAAACGAGGTGGTGCGCTTCCGTTACAAGGATATGCAAAAGCGTTTTACGGATTTTGAAGAATTTGAAGATGACTAAAACAAATGTGATGCGGTTTTTAGAGGTCGAGCTTGCTGCGCTGGCGGCAGATTAATTTCCTGTGTTCTCAACAATCCGATATCCGACCCCAATTTCCGTAAAAATATATTGCGGATCGGCGGGGTTGCGCTCGAGCTTGCGGCGGATGTTGGCCATGTTTACGCGTAGGATTTTGGTATCCTCGTCTACATAGGGTCCCCATATTTCCTGCATAATCGTGGAGTGGGTGAGGACACGACCGGGGTTTTGTGCAAGCAGGCCGACGATCTTAAACTCCACCGGCGTCAAATGCACTTCTTTTCCATTTAACATCACAAGATGTTTTGCAAAATCGATCGTAAGGCCCTGTGCCTGATAGACCGAGGTCTGTTTTACGCCGAAGCTCGGATTGCTGTGACGGATCGCGGTACGGATGCGGGCAAACAGCTCTCCTTGACTGAACGGCTTTGTAATGTAATCGTCTGCGCCTGCATCGAGACAATGCACCTTATCATTTTCATGAACTCTGGCGGAAACTACAATGATCGGGCTTCGGCTAAAGCTTCGCACTTTGCAGATGATATCAAGGCCGTCAATGTCGGGCAGGCCCAAATCAAGCAGAATGACATCAGGACAGTGGGAGGTAATCATGGAAAGACCCTCTTCCCCTGTCTTTGCACAAAGCAC
>CAZBRY010000179.1:423-4824 GCA_964494285.1 uncultured Lachnospiraceae bacterium | reverse complement strand
AATGTAACCGATTTCGGCGTATTTATCGATCTTGGCGGCGCAGACGGTCTGCTTCATATTTCCGAAATGTCTTGGGGCCGTGTGGAAAATCCCAAAAAGGTATTTAAGCCGGGTCAAAACGTCACAGTATTGATCAAGGACATTAACGGTAATAAGATTGCTCTGAGCTTAAAGTTTGCGGATTCGAATCCGTGGATCAATGTTGATAAAAAATATGCGATCGGCACAGAGGTGACGGGAAGAGTTGCAAGAATGACTGATTTTGGTGCCTTCATTGAATTAGAGCCGGGCATCGATGCATTGTTGCATGTATCCCAGATTTCCAGAGAACATATTGAAAAGCCGTCGGACGTATTAAAGACCGGTCAGGAAGTCACGGCAAAGGTTGTTGATTTTAATTTAGAGGATAAGAAAATCAGCTTAAGCATTAAAGCTTTGCTGGAGCCGGAAGCGCCCGTTGAGAATGCTCAGGAAAATGCAGACGATAACGAGGACTTTGTAACTGTGGATATCGAGGCAGAAATTAATAAATCAAAAGAAGAGGAATAAGTCTTATGGCTTATGATTATGAGAGTTTTAAATCAGCCGTGCTGAAAATAACAGGAATTGATTTGAACTCCTATAAAGAAAAGCAGATGCGGCGCAGGATTGATACACTGATCAAAAAGCATAAAATTAATGGCTATGAAGAGTTTATCAAAGCCATCAAGGCGGATAAAAAGCTGTTTGAAGAATTTATTAATTATCTGACGATCAATGTTTCGGAATTTTACCGGAATACGGATCAATGGGAGTTATTGGACAAGGTATTTATTCCGGAGATGCTAAATAGATTTGGAAAAAGTTTAAAAATTTGGAGTGCCGCCTGTTCGACAGGAGATGAGCCTTATTCGCTTGTTATGGCACTGTCCAGACACCTTCCTTTAAGCCAGATCAAGATCATTGCAACGGATCTGGACAAGCAGGTCATTGCGCATGCGAAAAATGGTCTGTATGGAGAAAAAAGCATTGTCAATGTGCCGGCCGATTTAAAATCAAAATATTTCAAAAAAATTGGCAGCTCGTATCAGATTTCTGATGAGATCAAGGCGCGGGTAGAGTTTCGGGAGCATGATCTCCTCAAGGATTCCTATCCGGATAAATGTCATTTTATCATTTGCAGAAATGTGTTGATTTATTTTACCGAAGAGGCAAAGGATGAGGTGTTTCATAAGTTTTCCAAGGCGCTTGTACCGGAGGGGATTTTGTTCATCGGCAGCACGGAGCAGATCATGAATCAGGGAGATTTCGGATATGAACGCAGAAACTCCTTCTTTTATCAAAGTAAAAAATAAAACTAAGAACCGGGAGATCCATTTCTTCCGGTTCTTAGTTTTATGGGACTGATAGGTTTCTGTTCTTTTTTATTACTTGCAGAAAAAAGCCATTAATTGCTTTCCGTACATCTCCATGACATCTTGGGAAAAGGCGGAACTGTCCTGATATTCAAAATAATAACGTTTTGCTTTATAATCTTCCCGAAAGCTAGGCGTAATCAGGCTGGAGAATTGTGGAAGAAATTGGCCATTGTGCCTCGTATAGCAATTCTCTTTTTTTGCACTTACACGGTAGTCCTTATCAACGGACATTGCGACGCTTTTATGGACGCAGGAGTCTTCGGCAGGCAAGTAGTAATACTCCTTATAATTGGCATAGAAAAGCTTAAGCTCCCGTTCATAAAGGGGCACTCGAAACGTTATCTGTCCAGTTGCGTCACAGGCAAGAAATAAATGCTCCTTATAGGTAGAGAAGGGGCGTGGGATCCGGGCGGAAAAAGAATAAGACAACAACACTTCTGCCTGCGTTTTCCCCTCATAATCCTGATAGCTGTTTTGTCTGGCCTTTAAAAAGGTAAGTGGAGTATGCAAAAGCTCCGGATAATAAAGAGCCGACAGCAGCTTTGTCATGCCGGTTAAGTCCTCTTCGTTGTGTAAAAGCAGAAGCGAAAGCAGCCGCTCGTCCCTTCGAATGACATAATCCTGATAGACAGAGATCAACTGTCCGCCGTCAAATTCATCCTTTCGATCAACTTGCAGAAAGTCCTCAACGTTTTTTTGACGCAGTGATGTAAGGGACAGCAATTTTTTGACCGGTTTTAAAAGCTGGTAAATATCGATGCCGAGAAATGAATCAAGTGGATTTACCAGATGAAATTGCTCTGCCTTCCTTGTCAAATAGGGAAGATCAAACTGCTTGCCGTTGTAGTGAATCAGACATGTGAAAGCTTTGCTGAAAGCAAAAAATTCCATCAGGATGGTGCGCTCTTCAGAGAGAGTGTCGGCGAACCACTGGATCATATGCAAATCTTCCCCTTCATAAAATGCGCATCCGATCAAATAAAGTCCAGAGGTTTTTGGAGAAAGACCGGTTGTCTCGATATCGATAAATAGAATTTCTTTGGCCGGAGCAAATTGTTCGATTGTGTAGAGTGGTTTCGTATTTCTATAGGTTTTACGTATTGTTTGCATAAACTCCTCCATTGACGGCGCTGTTTCTCTCCACATGCCGCGCGGCATTACATTTAGTATAACTTATCCTGTAAAAAAAACAAATATTTTATGCGAAACAGTGGAATTTTTTGTTGAAATTTAGTATAGTAAAGGAGTATGGGGGGATGAAAGCAGTGTGGGATTTCAAAATATTGGGCGTTACATTTTATCTGATTGCCAATTGTTTGATACTATACAGTTTTCTTGGTTGGTTATGGGAAAGCAGTTATGTTTCCGTGCTCGAAAAAAAGCTTGTGAATCGTGGCTTTGTGACTGGCCCTGTCTGTACGATTTATGGTGTTGGCGCTCTTTTTGTATATTTACTTCTGCATTCACTTAGTGGGCGCTGGGTGCTCTTGTTTTTTGGCGGAGCCCTCTTAGCGACGGTGCTAGAATATGTTACGGCTCTTGTGATGGAAACGTTGTTTCATACGAGCTGGTGGGATTATACAGAGCAGAGGTTCAATTATAAAGGGCGTATTTGTTTAGGCAGTTCTTTGGCGTGGGGTGGTGCAACATTATTGCTGTTTGCCGTTTTGCAGCCTTTCGTGACATTCGTCATAGGTCTTTATCCTGTTTCTATTGGTAAAATTGTTGTTTGTATTATTGGAATTTTATATGTCATTGATTTTGTATTTGCAGTTATTGCCGCAGTGGATCTGTCAAAACAGCTTGAAAAGATGGACATGCTGCTTGAGGAATTTTCGGATTATCTTAAGAATTCCCGCGTGTATGCGACGGGTGAGGAGCTTATGAGTCGCGTGGAGGCATTTCGCGTCCAAATACAGGGCGTTAATTATTATAAGCGGTATTCCAGACGGTTGGAAGTGCGGCAGGCTGTTTGGAATGATCGCCTGGAAAAATTGAATTTGATGAACGTTAAAAGTGAAATTATTGAAAAAATTAAGTATTTTTCTGAATTCTTTGATGCATCCATTGTTAAAAGCTCCTTTTTACAGAGTCGTATTTTAAATGCATATCCACACCTGAAATCGAAGGAGAGAATTACTAAAGCCCGTTTGACATCAAGAATGTTAAAGAATCGGCAGAGTGGTCATAAAGAAAACGGAGAAGAAAAAGAAGCATAATAACTTGATACAGCACGGATCTTGGCTGAATAAAGTACAGAGAAGGGGAGTTGTATGGCATCATTTACGTTCAAGGGTGGGATTCATCCATATGATGGAAAAGAGTTATCGAAGGATAAGTCGATTAAGGAGGTTGTGCCGATCGGAGAAATGGTATACCCGCTTTCACAGCATATTGGTGCACCAGCCAAGCCAATTGTTTCTGTCGGTGAGCATGTCGTCGTCGGACAGAAAATTGCGGCGGCGGATGGCTATATTTCCGCGCCGGTTTATGCCTCGGTATCGGGGACGGTCAAGGCAATTGAAAAAAGGAGAGTTGTGACAGGGGATAATATCACGGCAATTGTTATTGATAACGATCGTTTGCTTGAGGAAGGACCGCGGCTTTCGATCAAGCCGATTACAGAAATGACAAAGGAAGATGTGATTGAGATTATTAAGGAAGCCGGCATTGTCGGAATGGGCGGCGCGGGTTTTCCGACGCATGTCAAGCTTTCCCCAAAAGAGCCTGATAAAATTTATTACGTAATTGCCAACTGCTCAGAATGTGAACCTTATTTGACATCTGATTACAGGCGGATGTTAGAGGAACCTGAGAAGCTTGTAGCCGGATTGAAAATTATTCTCTGCCTGTTTGAGCATGCGAAGGGAATTTTGGCGGTTGAGGATAATAAACCAGATTGTATCAGAAAGCTGAAGGATCTCGTCATTGATGAGCCTCGTATAAGCGTGAAAGTATTAAAGGCGAAGTATCCGCAGGGTGCCGAACGCCAATTGATTTATGC
>CAZBRY010000179.1:0-413 GCA_964494285.1 uncultured Lachnospiraceae bacterium | reverse complement strand
ATTCCACGATGCTTCCGGCGGACGCAGGATGTATCGTAAACAACGTGGATACGATTGTTGCCGTTTACCACGCAGTGATTGAAGGAATACCATTGATGCACCGCATTGTGACCGTGACAGGAGATGCGATTCGTTCCCCGCAGAATTTTCTTGTTCGAATCGGTACGAGCTATGAGCAGCTAATCGAAGAGGCGGGTGGTTTTAAGAAAAAGCCCGAAAAAATCGTTTCGGGAGGTCCAATGATGGGCTTTGGAATTTTTGATGTGAATGTCCCGACTACGAAAACCTCCTCGGCATTACTATGCATGACGACGGATGAGGTTGCAAAATGGAAACCTACACACTGTATTAATTGCGGTCTTTGTGTGGAGGTATGCCCGGGCAGGATTCTTCCGGCAAGGATTGCCGACTTT
>CAZBRY010000178.1:1660-4833 GCA_964494285.1 uncultured Lachnospiraceae bacterium | reverse complement strand
ACTCCGTAATGATATTCGTCGAAGAATCTTTAATTGCCGTATCAATAAACGATTTATCAATTTTCAATGTGTCAATCGGTAACACTTTTAAATAGGACAGAGAAGAAAAGCCTGTTCCGAAATCATCCAGCGATATTTTAATACCAAGTGCTCTTAACAAATTAATTTTGCTGATTGCTTCATCAAAATCATTAATAAAGACACTTTCAGTAATTTCCAACTCCAGCCACTCCGGATTGATTTCATTGATTGCCAGAAGATGCTGAATGTCATCAACAAAATTATCTTTTTCTAATTGGATTGCGGAAATATTCACTGAAACAACGATCGGATAATGGTATTTTGATTTCCATACATTCATAACACGAACCGCTTCTTTTAATACCCAGTTCCCGATCGGGAAAATCGAGCCGTTTTTTTCCGCAATGGGAATGAACTCCGCGGGACTTGTAATGAAGCCACCGTTTTTATCCGGCCATCGCAACAGCGCCTCCGCACCACGCAACCGCCCTGTTTTCGCGGAAAACTGAGGCTGGAAATAAATAACAAAATCTTCGTTTTCAATTGCATCCTTCAGTCGCTGCTCCAAAGAAACCGTCTTTATAAAATCCTGTAGAATATCCTGTTCGAAATACTGAATATTGTTTTTTCCCTTCTCTTTTGCTTTAAATAAAACAATTTCTGCATTTTTAATTAGTTCGAGCGCGGTTCTGCCCGCCTCCGGATATTCTGCCACGCCGGCGCTGACACTGAAAAAAATTTCCACTTTATTCGTCAGAATAAACGGATGCCGCAGCCGCTCACGAATTGATCGGTAAATATGATCGGCACTGCGTTGTCCGTAGGGATCATAAATCGCCACACAAAACACATCACTGCCAAACCTGCCCGCTATGATATGTTCATTTTGGAAGTCTTTGATAAAAGCGGCAAAATCCTGAACAAGCTCATCTCCAAATAAAAGTCCGAGGCTGTCATTCACCTTTTTGAAATCGTCAATATCTAAAAATAACAGTTCAATACTTGCTTGATTGTTTTCCGCCCGCTCACACATATCCCGAAAGCTTTTTACAAAATAATTACGATTGTATAAGCCGGTTAGAGAATCATAGTAAGCAAGATAAGTAAGTTCTTCGTTCCGTGCTTTCAACTTGGTGATATCGGTGAAAGAAATAATCTTATCAATAGGCTTACCCGACTCATCATAATGAACGCGTGCCTCGCACTCAAGCCAATATCTTTTTGTTTTAGATCGAAACTCCATTTTGGCACTAACTTCTTTGCGGTTTTCCATTTCCAGAATGACTTCCTGATATTGCTCCTGATCCTCGTCATTGATCAGACTTATCATATATCGCCCGTCAAACGGATGGTTTGAAAGCTTTTCCCCGACCAGTTCATCCCATGGACCAACAAATTCCACACTTTCTTCTTTTCTGTAATCAATGTACAGAAAAACATTACCTGAAAATTCTGAAACAAGTCGATAAATTCTTTCGCTGTTTAGCAGCTTATCATTCAAAGCCGTTAATAAATCAATCTGGTACTTCAAATCATCCATTTTTATCCCCTGTTACCGTATATTATAACTATTGATATATGAAAAATTCCACAGAGATTTGGAGGGAGACCCCCTCCAAAATAACGTCTCAGGCTTTGCTTAAAATATATCCCTGCGCCTTTAACAGCTCCGCACAAAGAACAGCGCCGCCTGCGGCACCTCTTACGGTGTTATGGGAAAGACCCACAAATTTATAATCAAATAAAGTGTCCTCTCTCAACCTACCAATAGAAATTCCCATACCGTCTTCATAATCGACATCCTGTGTTACCTGAGGACGGTTATCCTCTTCCAAATATCTGATAAACTGCTTTGGCGCGCTCGGAAGGCTTAGTTCCTGTGGAACACCTTGGAAGCTTACCAACTTTTCTATCAACTCTTCTTTTGACGGCTTCTTTGCAAACCTGACAAATACAGCAGCCGTGTGACCGTTTAGTACTGGCACGCGGATGCACTGTGTCGTAATGAGCGGTGAAGACGCTTTTATGATCTGTCCGTCTTCTATTTTGCCAAAAATCCTGAGCGGCTCCTGTTCGCTCTTTTCTTCTTCCCCGCCAATATAAGGAATGATATTTTCAACCATCTCCGGCCAATCCTTGAAGGTCTTGCCGGCTCCTGAAATTGCCTGATAAGTTGTCGCAACTACTTCAGTCGGCTCATATTCCTTCCACGCAGCCAAAACAGGCGCATAGCTTTGAATGGAACAGTTTGGTTTTACCGCAATGAAGCCTCTCGTCGTGCCAAGTCTCTTCTTTTGGAATTCTATGACCTTTGCATGCTCCGGGTTGATCTCAGGAATAATCATCGGCACATCCGGTGTCCATCTGTGTGCGCTGTTATTAGAAACAACCGGCGTCTCAGTTTTTGCATATGCCTCCTCAATCGCCTTGATCTCTTCCTTTGTCATATCCACGGCACTGAATACAAAATCCACTTCTGCTGCAACCTTTTCTACTTCATTGACATTCATAACAGTTAGTTTCTTGACAGCTTCAGGCATTGGCGTTATCATTTTCCAACGACCGCCGACGGCATCCTCGTATGTCTTTCCCGCACTTCTTTCACTCGCGGCAATTACCACAACCTCAAACCATGGGTGGTTTTCAAGCAGAGAAATAAACCTCTGTCCGACCATTCCTGTTCCGCCTAAAATACCGACTTTCAATTTCTCATCCATACTGTTCTCCTCATTTTTGTTTTATTTCAATTCCTTCTGTTTTTCAAGGAATTCACGATTAATCCGTATTGTCTCCCGCATTGCTGCCTGCCCGGGTGCACCGGTTGTCAGGCGCTTTTCAACGCAGGTCTTTAAGCTGACCGCATCGTAGAGATCTGACGCAAACACAGGGCTGATTGCCTGTAATTCTTCGAGTGGCAGCGCATCAATACTCGTGTTTTTTTCAATGCAATATAACACAAGCCTTCCGATAATGCTATGAGCATCCCGAAACGGAACGCCTTTTCCAACAAGATAATCAGCCGCATCCGTCGCGTTGGTAAAGCCGTTTACCGCACTTTTTTTCATGATATCACGATTGAACTTCATCGTCTTTAGCATACCGATAAACAATGAAAGGCAGCCCTTTACCGTGTCCATGGCATCGAATACCAG
>CAZBRY010000178.1:1190-1588 GCA_964494285.1 uncultured Lachnospiraceae bacterium | reverse complement strand
CCCTTCATCGTCGTCAGAAGCGCCATCAGTGCCCCATAGACTCTGCCAGTCTTGCCTCTGACAAGTTCCGCGATATCCGGGTTCTTCTTCTGGGGCATAATACTGCTTCCGGTAGAATAGGTATCATCAATCTCCACAAAGCGGTATTCATCGCTGTTCCAAATAATAATTTCTTCGCTGAAGCGGCTCAAATGCATCATGATCGTGGAAGCTGCAGCCAAAAATTCAATCAGATAATCACGATCCGCAACAGAATCCATACTGTTGAGCGTGGATCCTGCAAAGCCCAACAAAGATGCCGTATACTCTCTGTCGAGCGGATAAGTTGTCCCTGCCAGCGCACCGGCGCCCAGCGGACAGTAATTCATACGCTTATAAATGTCCTTCATTCGTAATGC
>CAZBRY010000178.1:0-1180 GCA_964494285.1 uncultured Lachnospiraceae bacterium | reverse complement strand
CAAAATAAGCACCAAGATGATGAGCCAGCGTGATCGGCTGTGCCTTTTGCAAATGTGTGAAACCGGGCATATAGGTATCCAGATGCGTCTCCATCATGGAAAGCAGCGTATCCATTAGCTCCTTTAAAAGTGCTTCTGTCTTAAGCACCTCACACCTTGTATACAGCTTCATATCCAATGCGACCTGATCGTTGCGGCTCCTGCCGGTGTGCAGTTTCTTGCCCGTATCTCCAATCCGTTTGATTAAATTCGACTCCACAAAACTGTGAATATCCTCATATTCCTCCGTGATTGCAAGCGCGCCGCTTTCTATGTCTTCACGAATGCCCAAAAGCCCTGAAATAATTTCGTTTTTATCTTGATCTGTCAAAATCCCCTGCTTTGCGAGCATTGTGACGTGGGCAATACTTCCCTCAATATCCTGTCTATATAATCGTTTATCAAAAGAGAGCGATGCATTAAACCGATAGACCAGCGCATCCGTCTCTTTTGTAAATCTTCCTCCCCATAGCTGTGCCATTCTGCTTTTCCTCCAAATAAAATAACCAACAAACTAAACTTGATTTTAGCACATCTTCACACTAATTTCAACGACCGCATACAATAAAGTGTAATGAAAGTCGGCATTTTATGAATATTTTACTACCTGGAGGAGCCTTATGTCCGAATTTTTGGAATTAAAAGATATTTGCCTTTCCTACCACAATCTGGACGGAGAAACGGCCGCACTTGATCACATTAGCTTTCAGGTCAACAAGGGTGAGTTTCTTTCGATCATCGGTCCAAGCGGTTGTGGAAAGTCCACACTGCTTTCGTTTATGGCAGGACTTTTCAAGTCCGAAGAGGGGCAAATGATTTTTTATGACGAAAACGGAAGGTCTTTTCAGCCGCGCATCGGTTATATGCTTCAAAAGGATCACCTCTTTCCATGGCGAACCGTCTTTCGAAATCTGACGCTTGGTCTGGAAATTAATCATCAGCTTACAGAAGAAAACCTGCAATTGCTTGATGAAATGCTCGTAAAATACGAGCTTTCTAAATTTAAGGATAAATATCCGCACGAATTGTCCGGCGGAATGCGCCAGAGAGCGGCACTGATACGGACACTTGCTATCAAACCTGAAATTTTGCTTCTGGATGAACCGTTTTCAGCACTCGATTATCAAACACGTTTAAATGT
>CAZBRY010000177.1:0-4841 GCA_964494285.1 uncultured Lachnospiraceae bacterium | reverse complement strand
ACGCCGGAATCCTCGTCGCTGGACTTTTTCGCTACGCCGTTTTCTGAAGTGTAGCTATACTTTACACCGGCTCCGCCCTTTGTCGTACCTGCAAGCGACATCCTGCCGTTTTCCAGACCGTTAGCATAGTCTCCTGTGATAATCTGCTTCGCAAGCTCTGAGGAACCGATTTTATCCGTATAGAAACTAGAGGTTGCGCTTCCGCCGCCATTCGGCAGATCGGCCTCCCACTCCCCTTCAAAAATAAAAGAACCGATCGAGGAAGATTCCGAATATACGGCGCGAATCCAAATACCATTTCCGCTTCTTATATTTCCGGCATAGTCTCCATAATAGTAATATCCGTTGCAATAGGCGGCTACGCCTTTACCCTCGCGCTCACCGGCCTCATTTTTATCTCCGTAATAGAAAGAGTCCTCTTCGTTAATGATTTCATCCGACATATCCATATATGGCTCTGTCCGAAGCAATTTCTTTATATCATCCATATTGCCCGCTTCAAAACATGTAAGCAGCTCAATAAGAAGGTCATTATGTGCTTCCTCCGCAGCCGCACGTTCCGCTTCCTCCGCAGCTTTGGCTTCCTCCTCCGCCTGGAGGCGCGCGCGCTCCGCTTCGATATTATCAATCTTGATCTTCATGTTTTCATCCTGCGTATTTTCGTAGCCCGTCTGCAAAGCGACAAGAACATTGTCTTCCTCTGCACGCCCTTCATAAATATTCGCCACACCCCAATAAGCATTTTTGTTTTGAACATTATAAAGAAGCGCCTTCTGATAAGCGTCCACAGCATCGTCCGTATCACCGAATGTACCGCCCAGCATCACATAGGCATGCGCGATCGCGTTTTTAACCGCCTCGTTCTCAGGCTCATATTCCAACGCTCGATCATAGGCATCGATCGCAGACTGATAATCTGCCGCCTCCATATATTGGTTTCCGGTTTCCAGCTCCTGAGCCATTTTATTTGCATCCGAAAAATAGCTGACACCATAATAAACGCCAAACATCACTGCTGCTACCAGGACAAGGGCCGTTATAAGCTTCAACACAAGCGCCGCTGTCTGATTCATCGTATAACTCCTCACATTCTTAGTTGGATTCAAACATTATGAGAACTTTTATTCCCTGTTTTCTATCTGCCAGTCAATTCCCGACAGCCCGTTTCTTTTCAAGAATTCGTTTGCCTGACTAAAATGCTTACAGCCAAAGAATCCTCTGTAGGCCGATAATGGACTCGGATGGGGCGCTTTTAAAATCAACTGCTTCGGATTATCCAGCATGCTGATTTTTGTCTGTGCCGGCCTGCCCCATAGCAGATAGACAATTGGCCTGTCCTGCTCATTTAAAAGCCGGATGGCAGCATCCGTAAACTCCTCCCAGCCAATCCCATGATGGGAATTAGCCTGATGCGCCCGCACGGTCAATACCGTATTTAAGAGCATCACTCCCTGCTTCGCCCATTTCTCCAAATAACCGTTATTGGGAATATAGCAGCCCAAATCATTGTGTAGCTCTTGATAGATATTGACAAGCGACGGCGGAATCTCTACATCCGGCATTACCGAAAAGCAAAGTCCATGTGCCTGTCCGACATCATGATAAGGATCCTGTCCCAATATTAACACCTTCACTTCGTTAAGAGGCGTTAGGGAAAAGGCATTGAAAATATCATTTGGATTCGGAAATACCTGCCTTGAGGAATATTCCTCCTTTACCTTTGCGTATAACTGTCTGTAATAGGGCTTTTTAAATTCCGCCTGCAGCGGTACAAGCCAGTCATTCTCAATTGCCGCCATATGATCTATCTCCTCACCGAAATTCCTCTGCCACTTAAATAACTCTTTAAATCGTCAATTTCCAACTCCTTGTAATGGAACAGCGAAGCCGCAAGCGCCGCATCCGCCTTTCCCTCTGTCAGCGCATCATAAAAATGCTCCTTCGCACCCGCTCCGCCGGAAGCGATAACCGGGATACTGACATTTTCAGAAATGAGTCTTGTCAGCTCCAAATCGTAGCCCGCCTTCGTTCCGTCGCGATCCATGCTCGTCAGCAGAATTTCTCCGGCACCAAGTGCATTCACCTTCATCGCCCATTCTACCGCATCCACGCCAACATCAATCCTGCCGCCGTTTTTATAGATATTCCAGCCGAAGCCGTCCTGCCGCTTTCTCGCGTCAATCGCCACGACAACACACTGGCTGCCGAACTTTTCTGCCGCTTCGCTGATCAAGGAGGGGGTGTTGATTGCAGAAGAATTAATCGAAACCTTATCGGCGCCTTCTCTTAAAATTGTTTTAAAATCCTCGACGGTCCTAATGCCACCGCCAACCGTGAACGGGATAAATACCTTTTCCGCCACAGCACGCACCATATCCACAACCGTGCCACGGGCATCTGATGAGGCTGTAATATCAAGAAAAACAATCTCGTCCGCACCTGCTTTGTCATAAGCCGCCGCAATCTCAACCGGATCGCCGGCATCCTTTAAATTCACGAAGTTGACACCCTTCACCACTCTGCCGCCGTGCACATCCAAACAGGGAATAATTCTTTTTGTATGCATTTCTTCCTCCTTACAGCGCTATGAAATTTCTTAATATCTGAAGACCCACTCTTGAGCTTTTCTCTGGATGAAACTGACATGCGAATATGTTATCTTTTTCCACTGATGCATGAATACACGCATTATAAGAAGTTTTCGCTTTTACAATCGTTTCGTCGAGAGCTTTCAAATAATAGGAATGAACAAAATACACATAGGAGCTATTTTCAATACCGCAGAACAGACGCCCTTCATTTTTCAGTTCGAGCGAGTTCCAGCCCATATGTGGAATTTTCTTATATTCTCCATGCGGAATTTTTACGATTTCACCTTTTAAAACAGATAAACCTGTCACCCCGTCACATTCCTCACTCTTTTCAAATAAGAGCTGTAAACCCAGACAAATCCCCAAAAAAGGGGTTCCCCTTTCCACAACCTCATGAATCACCGTTTCCAGATCATATTGCCTGATTTTTCCCATTGCATCGCCAAAAGCGCCCACTCCCGGCAGGATAACCTTTTCCGCATTCAGAATCGTATCCCTGTCTCTTGTAATGACCGCTTCCTTTCCTAAATGCTGCATTGCCTTTTGTACACTTTTGATGTTGCCCGCATCATAATCAATGATCGCTATCATCGCCGCTGCCTCCCTAAACTGTCATTTTCCAATAATTAATTGTGGGTTGGACACTATAGCCCATCTGCGCCTTCCATATCAACGATCACATTTTCATTTAATTCTTCCACATTCTGCGTGCTTCTTCCACCTTCTGGACCGGAAGTCTCCTCCTGAAGCGGTGCAGCGGATGCATCCGTTTCCCCTGTCTGTTCTTCTGTCGATTCTTCCTCAGGCGGCGCGAATTCCTCTTCCTCACCTTTTATGACCAAATTCTCCGTTTGTGTCGCCGCTGTTCCTTCCGTATTCTCCTCTGAGGAAGCCCCATTGACATAACCGTCAAGCTCTATCGAATATAACTGATTGTCTTCTATCTTAAGCCATTCGTACGCCTGCTCCAAACTTACCGCAAACGCGTTCTCCAGCTCTGCAATAATTTTATTTCTAATCGCGTCAAACTCTTCCTTTACGCCAAGCTGCGCCGCTGTTTCGCTCAATGCCTCCGTAACTTTGACGCCCTGTATGAGTGCATTCAACGCCTCAAGCTTCATGCCAAGCAGCATATAATTTTTATAGGAAGCATACTTTCTTTCTGCTTTTAAAAGAACGGTCGAACGATCATATATTAACTGTTCCTCTTCGTTCAGCTGGTGCCCTCGTAACAATTCATAGGTCTTCTCATAATTCTGCTGCTGATACTGAGCCTTTGCTTCTTTCATATCATTGTAATATGGTATAACGAAAGCAAGTAATGTCATGACAACTCCAAGCGAAAAACAAAGAATTCCGATCAATATCACCTTCTTTTTTGGCAACTTTTTCATTGGCGGCAGTGGTTCCCGCACGGGCTTTTCTTTTACTTTCTTTTCCTTCTTGGGTTTCTTACCTTTTTTTTGGGAATCTTCTTCCTCATCTAAATTGCTTAAAATCTGTTTATTTTGCTCGGCCCCCTGTCTTGCAATTTCGGGAGCTGTTTCTTCCGCAAAAATCTGTTTTACTTCTTCCGGCTCTTCAACTTCCTGAGACATCATACTAAATAATCTGGAAAAAAAACCCGACTGCTTCTCTTTACGTTTTTTCTTTCCTTCTTTACCTGTACCTTCACCTGCCGTCCCATCCTCTTCTAATGTTAATTCTCCCTCTTGATCTAGGGCCATGCTTAAGAAGTCTTCTTCAGGCATTTCTTCTTCGTCTAAAGCAAATTCTCCACCCTCTATTAGCTCGTGATTATCATTCTTAGCCAATAACTCACTAATTTCGGAAAGTTCGGCATCATCTGACATACCTGCCAATAAATCCAGCAAATCTGCATCTTGGGCTAATTGCTTCAGTTCCTCATTCGAAATTTCATCCCCATCCCCATCCAAAAGTATATCCTCTGAAAACTCTTCTTCACTTGAAACCTCCTCGTCAGACGAAAAGGGCTCTTCGATCAGGGGGGCTTCAGAAAAGGAATCATCGACATTCACCATTGCTTCATCATCATCTATAATGGAATTCAAATCCAATGAAGGTGCATTGTCTTCTGCCGGCGGTTGGCTGGATTCTCCCATAGACTTTAAAAGCGCCGCAATGTCCTCGTCCTCCAGAAGCTGTTCCTCCTCCGCAACACTTTCATCAGTCTCCAACTCCCGCAAAGGAAAATCATCCGTTAATAAATCTCCAATCAAAGTATCCTCT
>CAZBRY010000176.1:0-4845 GCA_964494285.1 uncultured Lachnospiraceae bacterium | reverse complement strand
CGAGGCAAATGTAGTAAAATCTGCAGTTGTGACGATTGATGAAAACAACGCGGATGCAACTACGAATATGATGCAGCAGCAATCAGTGGAGGTGAAGAACCAAAAGGGCTACGGCTATGTGAGTCTGTTAAAGAGCTTTGACGGTGCGAAGCCTGCTGATTTAAGCGGCATTGGCTTTACCCTCGTGAACAGAGATACAAATCAGGCGGTTGGCAGCTATAAGACTGATGGTAATGGAAAAATCAGCGCGGCAATCATCGGCAAGCTTCCTTATGGAAATTATTACTTTGAGGAAACGAGTGTGCCGGTAGGGGCAAGCTACGCGGTCAGCGACTATCAGCTGGAATTCAGCATCATAGAAAGCTGTGCGATTGCGGATGCAGTAGAGTATACGTTTGTAAACAGTGAAATAAAAGCATCTGCGAAATTCAGCAAAACAGATGCGGCTACAACGAAAGTGATTCAGGGAATTGTATTTGATGTATATAATGCAGACACGGATGCGAAAATCGGGATGGCAACCTCGAATGCACAGGGTATTGTTGCAATAGAGCACCTTCCGATGGGAAGCTATTACTTCTTAGAAAATGAGTCTTTAGCAAAAGCCGCCGGTTATGTGCCGGATGCATCAAAGTATTATTTTGATATTACCGATGCAGACCGCCAGACGGAAAATGCGTCCGGGACAAAGACTGAGAAGTTTGTAGATGTTTATACGAAGGATGCGTCCGGTAAGAAGGCTATAATAACGACCGTGACGAATACAAAAGAAGATGGTTCAATTGAGCTTGTAAAGTATGGAAAGAGCAGCAATGGAACGGAAGTCAGACTGGATTTAACAGATGCGTTGTTTGAGCTTTATCAGGATGGTGTATTGTATAAGAGCACAGAAGAATTGCAGGCACTTTACAGCGGTGGAAAGCTTATTGTGACGGGACTTCCTTGGGGAACCTATTATTTCCTTGAGATCAAAGCACCGGCAGGCTATCAGCTCCCTGAGGGAGATGCGGCAAAGACGAATGCGGTGACAATTGATTCAGCTACAGTTGCGGCTTCTGTCACGACACCGCTGATCTGTCAGATAACGGATGATACCAATAAGCTGTATATTTCCAAGCGTGAAATCGGCGGTACGGATGAGCTTGCCGGAGCAAAAATGGAGCTTTATTTAGCGGATGCAAGTGGCAGCAAAACCGGCACTGCGATTGCGAGCTGGACATCAGGAACGACTGCAAAGCTGTTTGAAATCGGAAACGGAATGACAAATGAGGATGGTCTGGTAATAGGACAGAGCTATGTACTGCATGAGGATACGGCACCTCTTGGCTATGCGCTGACGACAGATATCGTATTTACGGTCAATGCGGACGGCAGCATTATGACAACGGGCAGAACGACCGGTTCAGGAAATGGTATGACGCTTATATTAGAAGATGCGGCAATTGATGTGTCCATTTCCAAAAAGGAGCTTGGCACGAGCACAGAGCTTTCGGGTGCATCACTCGTGATTAAGCATGGCTCAGATGTTGTGGAAGAATGGCGCACCTCGGGTGTTCCGCATAAGATTCTGGCGGCACTTCAGGTAGGCGAAACTTATACGCTGGAAGAAACAAAGGCGCCGGACGGTTATTATACGGCGCAGCCGATTACCTTTAAGATAATGAGTGACGGCACATTGCAAATTACAGAAGATGTATCCGCAACAGCTGAAAGGAAAGCAACGGCTAAGGATTCCGACTATGGTACAACGATCATGGCCAATGAACTGACTATGTACGACAGACCGATCCGTGTGGAAATATCTAAAAAACGTTTGACAGGCGGAGCGGACGACTATGTGGAAGGTGCGGACTTGACGCTGTATGGTCAGGATGCGGCAGGCTCATACACCGAACAGGTGTATACATGGATCTCGCCAGCTCACGGAGCTGTTCTGATTCCGTTTGGCAAGCTTGTCGTAGGCAAAAACTATAAGGTAGTGGAGACAGGTGTTCCGGCCGGCTATGTGAAGGCGGAAGATATCATCTTCACAGTGAGGGATTATAATCAGTTTGAACGTACGGATGCGGACGGAACAGTTACACAGTCCGAGGATGTATTTGACGGCATGACAAAGGTAATTATTTCTAAACAGTCTATTTCCGGCACTGAGGAGCTTCCGGGCGCCGAGCTTCAGATTATTGATGGTTCCGGCAACGTTCTTGCAAGCTGGACATCGGAAAATAAACCGGCATTGTTGTCAACACTTGCTTCCGAAGCAGCATTGTCGGCTAAGGAAAAGGCGGCATATGCGGACTATTATGTAATTTATGGTGTGGCTCTTGAGGCTGGAAGGACCTATACGCTCGTTGAGACAGCGGCTCCGGATGGTTATGCGGTTGCACAAAGTATCGAGTTTACTGTAGATGACAAGGGAGTGACCTCTCCGTCACCGGTAGTCATGAAAGACAAACCGCTTGAGATTTTGCTTTCGAAGTTGGATTTAACGACGGAGACAAATTTGGAAGGTGCGGTATTACAGCTCCTTGATCAGGAGGGGACTGTTCTGCATGAATGGACTTCGAGTGATAAGCCGGTGCTGTTTACGCAGCGCACGGTAAGTGCATCAGAGGCCTCCAAGTATGCAGAGGTGGTTAAGCTCATCCTGATGGAAACAAAAGAGGAAACCAGCCCATATACGTATACGCTACATGAGGTAAGTGCACCGACAGGCTATACGGTTGCAGCCGATTTGGAGTTTACGATCAAAGGTGTGGATGTACAGAAGGAAGACGGTTCGATCCGTGAGGAAACCCTGAAGAATGCAAGGGGTGGAGAGACCTCCCTGAAGGGTACGAAGACATGGGTGATTCCGAAGGATGTATACGGAAACACGATTCCGGGCTATACGTATCCGGATGTAACGATTGAGTTATATCGTGATTCCGCGACAAAGGGAGTCATGGATACGAAGCCGGTGGATACAATCGTGCTGAAAAACGGTGCGGAGAATTATGAGTTCGGCCCTCTGGAGCAGTATAAGTATAAGACGGCGGGCGGCGTAGATTACGAATACACCTATACGGTGAAGGAGTCAATGTCTGTCGATGCCGAAAAGAGGTTTACGAGTGAAGAAATCAAGGATACAAGCGGCAATGTGACCGGCTTTACGAACAGGCTGAAGCAGGAGAAGGTCGGGTTAAGCGGCGAGAAAAAATGGCTGCTTATTAAGGATGCAAGCGGTAATATTGACAGGACTAAGGATTATGCGGATGTAACAATTTATCTGCTGCGTGACGGTAAGCGCGTGGATGCGGACGGAGACGGCAAGGTCGATTCTGTCACGATCAAGAACGGTGCGATCGGTACGGGCGGCAAGGAAGTCTTTGCATTCAAGAGCCTCGATAAATATGATTTAGAAACCGGTAAGGAATATGCATATACGGTTGAAGAGATTGGAGACGGCACGTATGAATCCAATATTACTAATATGGAGCATGAATGCAAGGTTACAAACGCTCCGTTCTATGATCCGTTTGTATTGGAAGGCGTAAAAGAATGGAAAGATCCGGATAGCACTGACAGACCGGATGATATTACAATTGTGCTTTATAGAGACGGCGAGTATTACGATGAAACAAAGCTCGCTGCTGACGGAACCTTCGGCTTTGAGAATTTATATGAGTATAATCTTGGCTGGGGTAACAAGAGAGGCACTGACCCGACCGGCAAGGACGATATTTCTACGGCAGACGGTCACAAATATGTATATTCGCTGAAAGAAGTAGGTGCAACAGGCTATACGCTTTCCGTTAACTTTAACGGAACAAAGGCATCGTTGACGAGTGACGGATTTTATGTATTTGACGGAACTCCTTCAGACGGAATAGTAAGCACGGCACTTACCAACACGATTAAACAGGAATATATCGAAATTGGCGGCAGGAAGTATTGGGATGACGCAGGCGATTCGAGCAGACGTCCGACTGTCACGATTAATCTGTATGCAACAGATACGGCAGGCAGGAGCCGCGAGCTTGTGGATACGTATTATTTAGGAAACACGAGCACGACCTATACCTTCGGTACGGAGGGCAGGGTAAAGCTGCCAAAATATGATACAAACGGAAAGATTATCACGTATACTGTGGAGGAAGGCGCATTAAGCGGATATGTTTCCACGCAGAGTGGTATGAATTTCACGAATACGCCGAGTAAGGTTCGGATTTCCAAGCTGGATGCGATGACAAGTGCGGAGCTTCCGGGTGCAGTACTTGCTTTATACAGAGTCAGCACAGGGGAAGAGGTAGACCGCTGGACTTCTACGACAACAAGGCATTATGTGGAAGGGCTTGTACTTGGTGCGGAATACCGGCTTGTGGAGATCTCTGCGCCTGTCGGCTATACGGTGGCGTCTCCGGTGACCTTTACGGTGAGAACGGATGGAGTCGAGCAAACAGTGACGATGCGTGACGAAAGAATCGTAGGCTCGGTCACGCTGACAAAACGGGATGTTTCTACGAGAGCGGCGCTTTCGGGAGCCGTGTTTAACCTGTACACGTCGGCGGGAACGCTTGTAAGAGCGACAGGAAGCACAGGTGCTTATGTATATTCGGCTTCTGCGGCGGGAGCGACTTCTTTGGCGGTATCTGCGGCAGGAACACTATCAGTAACAGGCTTGCCATACGGAACATACTACTTCCGTGAAATTACGGCACCGTCCGGCTACGCATTGAGCAGCGCTACGGAAGCGTTTACCATTGCGGAAGCGGGAGCATCGGCGGCAGTTACTTTCCTGAATATGAGAAGCGTGGGAGCGGTCAGACTGACAAAAGCCAACGCAGGCACAGATAATACCTTCTATTA
>CAZBRY010000175.1:0-4860 GCA_964494285.1 uncultured Lachnospiraceae bacterium | reverse complement strand
GCATTTTCTTTTCCCGTATCCTGCTTTGCGGACTTAGTGCGGAAATCCTCAAGCGCGTCTGCTCGTAATGGTTTTTCTTAGCATTTAGCTGCCTGTTAAAATGATGTTTTAAAAGTCCATATGAGTCAAAGCATCTGCGCTCATATTCTTCATAGGAAAATACAGTCAGCTCCGCAGCCGCAGACGGTGTCGGCGCACGCATATCCGCAACATAATCCGCAATCGTCGTATCCGTCTCATGCCCAACCGCAGAAACGATCGGTACACTGCATTCAAAGATCGCCCGTGCTACGATTTCCTCGTTAAATGCCCACAAGTCCTCTATGGAACCGCCTCCTCTGCCTACGATCATCACATCGACCCCGGCAGACTCCAGCGCATGAATACCATTTACAATACTCTCCTTCGCACCTTCTCCCTGCACGAGCGCAGGATATAAAAGAAGCTGTACATAAGGATTGCGGCGTTTGGCAATATTGATGATATCCTGCACGGCAGCGCCGGTTGGCGCTGTCACAATGCCTATTTTCAAAGCAAAGGATGGAATCGGTTTTTTATATTCCGCTGCAAACATGCCCATTTCTTCCAGCTCTCTTTTCAGCCTTTCATATTTCTCGTAGAGCAGACCTGCTCCATCTAAAATGATGTCCTTCGCATAAAGCTGATATTTGCCATCGCGCTCATAGACCTCAACGCTTCCACCCGCAACAATCTGCTGCCCTTCCTTCAGCGTGAAGCCAAGACCCTTTCTGAAACCTGCGAACATAACACAGGTCAGCATTCCTGTTTTATCCTTCATCGTAAAATATATGTGACCTGAGGAGTGGTATTTGACATTTGATACCTCTCCCTTTACATAAATAGAGCGCAGCATAAAGTCCTGCGAAAACATGTTTTTAATGTATGAATTGATCTGTCCTACAGAATATATACTCTTCATATGAAAACCTTACTTCGCGATTTTTGCAAGAATCCCATTGATAAAAGAGGGCGATTCGTCCTGTCCGAATTTCTTTGCAAGTTCCACAGCTTCATCAATCGCAACGCCCACGGGTATCTCATCATCGTATTTCATTTCATAAACAGCCAGCCGCAAAATCGTCAAGTCCACCTTACCGAGTCTGTTCGACTTCCAGCCTTTTGCAGCCGCATCGATCTGCTCATCCAATCCCTTGATCATAGCCGCAATTTTAGCGTACTTTTCTCTGATATACAGCTCGTCCTTTTCGGGTATGGAAGCAGACCGCTTTTCGCCATCTGCCTCTGCTGCCGGATTCTCAAAGTAGAGCTGCAACTGCTGCGGCATGTCCTCCACTTGATTGAACTCCACTCTGAAAAGAAGTTTAAAAATATGTTCTCTTACTTCCGACCTTGTCATTCTGCGACGCTCCTTATCAGGACTGTTTTGTCATATCGATTCCGGCAATCCTAATGTTGACATCAGAGACTTCCAGACCCGTCATATTTTCAATGGAGGATTTCACTCTCTCCTGTACCTTTTTGCATGTTGCAGGAATGTTGTAGCCATATTCCATAATGAGTACCATTTCCACAGATACAACATTATCAAGGAGCTCGACTCTCACACCCTTTGAAAGCGTTTTCATTCCAACCTTGCTCATCAGCTCGTTCGTAATGTTTCCTGCCGTTGCGGCAACACCTTCAATTTCCGTGGCTGCAAGACCGGCGATATTTGCGACAACATCATCCGCGATTCGCACTTCACCATACGAATCCTCCTGCAATGTATGATTATATTTGTCTGTTTCTTTTGCCATGATAACAACCTCCTATTTTATACGTCTGACTCCATTTTATCCAGTATAGCAGAATTTAATAAATTTGCCTAGCATTTTATAGATAGAAAAGCAGTGAGAGCTGGTCGTTCATTTCAACATAGCTGACACTTTCTCCGCTCTGTAAATAGTCAAAAACCTTCTCATCCCAAATCAAATATTGGTACAGCGCCGTATAAACCGATTCATTGCTGCACTTTAAGGTGACAGAAGAATGTCGTTGTGCGTAAGCATTTGTAAATGCCTCGTTGATCTGCTCCTCATCTACACTTTCAAAGTAGATGCCTTCTCTCACATAGTAATTATCCCGCATCGAAATACACCGGGGCAGCGGCACTGTCTCATTTATCACATGTGTTCCTGAAATCATTGTCTCAGGCACGCACAAATAGTCATAATTGATTTCCGGTGCCTGTAAGGAGGAAACTTCTGTATCCGATGCCAAGTTATAGGAAGCGTCTCCCCATGTCGTATCCACGTAATAATAATCGCCGTTCACACGCACCAAATTCCATACATGTGCTTCCCTTCCCTTCACGCTGCCCTCCACAAGCGTACAAAATACACCGGCCTTATTTAAAAGATACTGTGTCGCCTTGGCATAACCCTGGCACACGCTCTTTCCCTGAAGAAAAACGCTTAAAATATTCTGATTCTCCGGCGCATTTAAATCATATTCTGTGTTTTGAATTAAATATTCATAAACATACTTTACCTTCCTATATTCATCTGCATCCTCCGGCATCCCATCCAGGCAGGTTTTTGCATAAGCGTCTATGGAAAGAAGCTTTTGTTTCTCCTGCTCGGCATCCATTGTGTACGTTCCGGACAGCGTTATTTTCTCGACAGAACTTCCGCGTGTGTATTTTGTAATCGAATAGCCGGTAATATAAAAAATCTCGGGGTGATCCAACATGACACATTTAAATGCTTTATCGATCAGCTCTGTATCAACTGTCGAAACCCGAACTTCCTTACCATGGTCCTGCAGAACACTTAGAATCTCGCTGTAAACAAGCTGCTCACTGTCGCCAAGCTGCTCATAAGCATAATTACCCGCCCCCTCCAAAGCAAGGCTTTCCTGCACTGCTGCCAAATCCTCCTGCGGCAGCGTCTGCACGGTGTCAGCATCGACTTCCTCCCGTTCGAACACAATGACTGTGTTTTCCTGTAAAGGGGCTGTTTCCTCCTGCGCTTCTGCGGATATTTTAGTTATCTCTGTCTTTAAAAAATCAGAAATTGAAGCACTGCAGCCCGTGAGCAACAGGCTCACGCACAGCACGGCACCAATCATATCTGTCATCCTTTTTCTGCGCATCTGCGTTCCTTCTCCCACTATTTAAATTGTCAGTTGTGCCCGAATTCCAAAAGCTCCAGACCTTTGTTTCTGTCAAGTGTCATACCGATACTCCAGCTATTTACAAACAGAAGCAGCGGAGCCCCCTTTATATCTTTGATTTTCTTCATATCGGACGTTCCTACAAGCTTCGTCAAATCCAGCTCCTGATTACCAATCCAGCGAATATGTTCATAGGGCAGATGATCCAACCGTATCTCCACATTGTATTCATTTTCCAGCCGGTATTTTAACACATCAAACTGCAGGACGCCGACAACGCCGACAATGATCTCCTCCATGCCTGTATTGAACTCCTGAAAAATCTGGATCGCACCCTCCTGCGCAATCTGCGTAATGCCCTTTACAAACTGCTTGCGTTTCATCGTATCCACCTGACGGACGCGCGCAAAATGCTCCGGTGCAAATGTCGGAATCCCCTCAAAGGCAAAACTCTCATTTGGCATGCAAATTGTATCCCCAATGGAAAAAATACCGGGATCAAATACGCCGATGATATCGCCCGCGAACGCCTCTTCCACAATATGCCGCTCGGAAGCCATCATCTGCTGTGGCTGCGACAGCCGAAGTACCTTATTTCCCTGTATGTGGCGTACCTCCATGCCGGCATCAAATCTGCCGGAACAGATACGCATAAACGCAACTCTGTCCCTGTGCGCCTTGTTCATATTCGCTTGAATTTTAAATACAAAAGCCGAAAACTCTTTTTCTGCCGGACGAATCAATCCTGCATCGGACATACGTGCAAGCGGCGGTGTTGTCATCTGAAGAAAATATTCCAAAAACAGCTCAATGCCAAAGTTCGTAAGCGCCGAACCAAAAAATACGGGAGAAAGTGTTCCCTTTCTGACCGCCTCCAAATCAAAATCAGCGCTCGCGCCATCTAACAGCTCGATTTCATCAAAAAGCTGTGCCTCGGCTTCTTCTCCGATATAGCCACTAAGCGTTTCTTTTTCAGCAAGCGGGATTCGGTCAGAATGCCCCTCCTTCGTGCCCTTTTCCGTATCAGAGAATGTGATGACACATTTCTTTTCCCGGTCGTACACACCCTTAAAACGCTTGCCCGAGCCGATCGGCCAGTTGATCGGACATGTCGCGATCCCAAGCTCGCGCTCAATCTCATCGAGCAGCTCGAAGGTGTCATTCGCGTCACGATCCATTTTATTAATAAATGTAAATATAGGGATCCGCCGCATGACGCAAACCTTGAACAGCTTTCTTGTCTGCGCCTCCACCCCTTTGCTCGCATCAATAACCATGACTGCCGAATCAGCCGCCATCAGTGTCCGGTATGTGTCCTCAGAGAAATCCTGATGCCCCGGCGTATCCAAAATATTGATACAGAAGCCTTCATATTGAAACTGCAGGACACTTGACGTAACTGAAATTCCTCTCTCCTTCTCGATTTCCATCCAGTCCGACACTGCGTGTCTGGCGGTCGCCTTTCCCTTTACACTGCCTGCTAAATTAATTGCCCCACCATACAAAAGAAATTTCTCCGTAAGTGTTGTCTTTCCCGCATCCGGATGGGAAATGATCGCAAATGTCCTTCTTTTATTAATTTCCTTCGTATAATCCGGCATTCTGTCCTCCAACATCAAAATAATATAAAATTATAATACACTGTTGCCGTAAATCGTCCCGTTTATACCCAAATAAGCGAGAACGGTCGCTCCGATATCCGCAAAGCTTTCTATGCCGACAAGC